>JANYKP010000189.1 GCA_025358195.1 Cyclobacteriaceae bacterium | reverse complement strand
ATAAAGAAGGGATCGCCGCGACCCTGAAATAATCCTTATTTTTGCAGTAACTATTGCTGTTATGAAAAAGATTTTTGCTTTGTTTTTTCTTTTATCATTGTATGCCTGTAGTCCTTCGGGATCAGAGAAGACCAGCGGACTACTGAAACCAAAAGTCTTTGCTGAAAAACTCAAATCTAATTCTGATATTATTTTGCTTGACGTCCGCTCTTCAGCTGAAATGCAAACCGGTTATATCGAAGGTACCCGGCACCTTGATTATAACGCACCAGGGTTCCAACAATCGCTGGATAGTTTAGATCACTCGAAAACCTATTTCGTGTATTGTGCAAGCGGAAAGCGAAGTGGCAAGACCATTGAAATAATGAGGGAGAAAGGATTTCAAAATGTGGCAGCCATGGAGGGTGGTCTGCGGGCCTGGAATATAAGCGGCCTGCCAACCATTGTACCTGGAAATCCTTAGTCAGGAAGATAGCTTTGAAATCTTCCATACGTCCATGTTCCGGCGATCGCACTTAACAAAGTAATGATTGTTACCAATGACCCTGATCCGATCTGTGCGTACAGCGGTCCCGGGCAAGCTCCGGTCAACGCCCATCCAAATCCAAAAATGAGACTGCCAATGATTACGCCGTGATGATACTTTTTTACAGGCACATCAATGGCAGTACCCTCCATGGTTTTCAAGTTCCAATTGCGAATCAGAAAAAGGCCAAGGGCCCCTGTGGGGATGGCCGTCATAAAAATTCCAAACATATGAAAACTCTCGAAGCGAAACATTTCCTGGATGCGATACCACGAGATGGCCTCTCCCTTGGTAAGGGCCAATCCAAAAATAATTCCGACGAAAAGATATTGGATGTTTTTCATAAAGCAAGAATGAAGGGGAGAACAAGATGACTGAAAATAATTCCACCGAGGAAAAAGCAAGTGGTTGCTACAAGTGAAGGCCATTGCAAGGCAGACAATCCCATGATTCCATGGCCGGAGGTACATCCTCCGGCGTAACGAGTACCGAAGCCCACAAAAAAACCACCCACAATCATCATTAAAAAGCCTTTTGTAGTGGCTAAAGATGACCAACTGAAAAGCCCTGCAGGCAAAAGCCCTGATCGGTCATGTACTCCTGCCGAATCAAGGTAGGCGGCCGTGTTCTGAGAAATTGCAACCTGTTCAGGATTGGCAAGTAAAACTCCACCAATCAAACCGCCGATCAGGACACCACCGGCAAAAAATAAATTCCAACTATCCTTTTTCCAATCATAGTTGAAAAGAGGAAGGGTGCCCGGCAGGCACGCATCGCAGATTTGTCGTAGTGTAGAGGAGATACCCAGTTGTTTGTTTCCAATCAACAACAAAAGCGGTACCGTGATGCCGATGACGGGACCGGTGATGTACCATGGCCATGGGGAATAGAGAATGTTCATGAGATAAAAGTACAAAAGTCGATATGATTAATAGTTTTAGGAGGATTGTTCTCCACAATTCCATTCTCAGCGCATTAAGACTTTGCCGGGAGCATCTCACCGGTTACTTTTGCCGCTCTCGCTATGCAGATAATCAACTCAATCCTCACCTGGGTCATGAAAAAGCGCATCCACCAGATGGAGCTCTTTATGAAGTACCCTGACGATGTACAAGAGGAACTTCTTAACCGTTTGCTACTGACCGCCAGGCCCACTGAATTCGGTCAAAAATATGGATTTGATGAAATCGTTAATTATGATGACTTCGCACGACAAGTGCCAGTGCACTCGTACGAACGGTTGTTTTCGTACATTGAACGAATGATGAAAGGTGAGCAAAATATTCTATGGCCCACCGAGATCAAGTGGTTTTCAAAATCGTCGGGGACCACCAATGCGCGAAGCAAGTTTATTCCAATATCAACTGAGTCCCTGGAAGAATGTCACTTCAAGGGAGGCAAGGACTTGTATTGCATTTATGTCAATAACTACCCGGAGACCAAAATATTTTCAGGACGGGGCCTGGCAATTGGGGGGAGCCATCAGATCAATGAACTTGATGCAAGCTCTTCGTCATATTATGGAGATGTATCGGCTGTCATTATGCAAAACCTGCCGGTGTGGGCGCAGTTGATTCGTACACCCAGCCTTGAGGTTGCATTGATGAGCAATTGGGAAGAAAAAATTGAAAAGCTTGCCAGAGAGACAGCTTCGGTGGATGTTACTCATATTGCCGGAGTACCAACATGGACCGTTCTACTATTGCAGCGCATCATGGAGATCGAAAAAAAGCCGATACTTGAAATCTGGCCGAACCTGGAAGTATTTTTTCATGGGGCTGTGGCCTTTGCCCCCTACCGCAACTTATTCAAGTCGCTCATCCCAAGTGAAACCATGAACTACTGGGAAACCTATACAGCGAGTGAAGGATTTTTCGGTATTCAGGACCTCAGCAATTCTGATGAACTTCTTTTGATGCTGGATTACGGAATCTTTTATGAATTTATTCCTACAGAACACTCGGAAGATGAAAGCCCAACGGCTATTCCGCTTAGTGACGTTGAGATTGGAAAGAATTATGCCATGGTGATCACCACCAATTCAGGGTTGTGGCGATATAACATTGGTGATACGGTGAAGTTCACCAGCAAAACTCCATATCGCATTAAGATATCAGGGCGTACCAAACATTTTATTAATGCTTTTGGCGAAGAAGTGATCATCGAGAACGCAGAGACAGCCGTAACGCGCGCCTGTGAAAAGACCGGAGGCGTGATTAATAACTTCACGGCGGCACCCATCTATCTGGAAAAGAATAAACGTGGTGGTCACGAATGGATTATTGAATTCCACGTGCAGCCCAGAAGTCTGGACGAATTTGGTAAAATACTGGACGAGACGCTGCGAAGAATCAATTCAGATTATGACGCCAAGCGGTTTCATGACATGGCACTCATTGCGCCTAAAATACACAGTGTGCCAGAAGGCACTTTTTACAATTGGATGAAGAAACGTGGCAAATTGGGTGCACAAAATAAAGTTCCGCGACTCAGCAACTCTCGTGAATTCGTTGAGGATATTCTTTCCTCACTCGCAGTTTGATTCAAAAAATTCACGAATTCTTCCATTTAATGCCGCAGCCAATTGCTCTAGTTTTTGTTATCGATACATCTTTACCCTCCAACAAAGCATTAACCGCTGCTTCTACATATTTGTTAGCTGCCTCAGAAGCCTCTCTCGCATTGTCATCAATTGCACCAATATAAGCCACCTTCAGTTCATTGCCTGCTTTACGTAATACGAAAACATGCGGTGTATTGGTAGCTCCGAATTCACTTACCACCTTTTGTGAGGGGTCATAGAGGTATGGAAAATTATATCCTTTCTTCCTGGCATACTTCACCATCTCATCATAGGAATCACCGGCCGATAGGTCGGGAGAATTTGGATTGATGGCAATCAAGGGAAAGCCCTTGGATGCGTACATCTTATTGAGGGCCATGATTCGATCATTGTATTTCTTGGAAACCGGACAGGTATTGCAATCAAAAACGACAATAAATCCTTTTGCATCTTTCCAATCCGTCAAAGAGACAGTTTTACCATCTACATTTTTCAACTTAAAATCAGCCACCGTGTCGCCAATTTCGTAACCATCTTTTACGGGTGCATTGGCCATGAGAACCATCACCGCTAAAGAGGATAGAATCAATCGTTTCATATGAAAGTTATTAATTAGTATCAATGTTATTGCACTGACGCAATCAGTTTTTCGAGATCGCCTTCGTGCAGTTCTTTTTCTACAAATTTACGTTTGCCGGTTTTGTTGTTCACAACCAGCGTCGCCGGTAGTGCACCTGACCAATTCTTGTCAAGTTTCTCAATCCATTGATTTGGGTTTCGTTCGTCTAAAATGAGTACCTGTGAGTGGATTTTTTTACGGATAACAAATTTACGAACCTTCTCAACATCGGGATCCAAGTCCAAGTCCATGCTTACCAGCATGACCCGCACATCCTTGCGATCAGCCGTTAGCTTTTCAAACATCGGCAATTCTTTAATGCAAGGAGCACACCAGGTGGCCCAGAAATTTACGACCTGGATTTGTTCCTTTTCATTTTGAATGAGCTGCTGCAGCTTGTCAAGCTTCACGAGCTCACCACCTTGGCCCCAAGACAAGGGCGAAGTCAGGAGCAGGAAAATAAACAAAGCATAACGCACCCTGTGACCTAACGGAATTCGTCTTTTCAGGTTTGGAGAATTTTGATGAACGGAAAAACTTTTCATGATTATTTTGGGGAGCAAAAGTGCTAAAATTCAGGCACTTATAAATCCTCCGAACTCGGCTACAAAGAAATCCACAAAATCGGGCTTTTATCCACATTACGAGTGTGTTACCGTTTATTCTATTGAATAACAGCTAGTTACAAGGACTTTAGTCAATCACTTCTTTGTGGATATCTCCTGATACCTGGCGTTGTGGATTGGTTTCTAATGTACTAATAGTCAATTATCTACAACATTTCGGGGGAGCGAGGAGGGAGCCTGAGGCATGATTTTTATAGTTGTTTCACTTTTTGTTTTTGTGAAATTTGAAGTGAAAGTCACAGCGTTTGAAATTCAAAAGAGGAACCGGCAAAAATCTGGAAGACCTGGCAGGAGTCAAAGATTCTGAGGGAAAGGTGCTGGATTGGTCCGGTTGCAATTACCGTTCTGCCTAATTGATGCGATTAATATATTATTCACAAAACTAGTTGTTGGAATAAGTCTTGCTCATCTGAATGCAAGTTTGGCGAATACCGACTTCGGGGTGTTAGTAGAAGTTGTTGGCGCCAACAATGGGGAGTCATGTTGATTAAGCCAAGAAACATAATCCTGGTATAAGATGCAATCATTCAGCAATGCCTGATCCTTTACGATTTTAATGATTTTGTCCTGTTGAAAAGACTGCCAGATTTTTTCTTTCTGGTCTTCAGGCAACGAGGAGATGCGAACGAATTCTATTCCTTTGAAATTTTCTAACATGGCCTGTAAGATTGTTGTTGTTTATTTTAGTGGAACGAAATAAGTAACCTTCATCTTTAAAGCATTCCCATACCCAATTTTCTTTCCAGGGGATAAATTTCCACTACAAAGGCATCGATTGCCCGAATTTTCCCTAATCGCAATGACTTTCTTTTTTTAACCTCGAATTGTGAGGAATGCTACCTTCATGTAAAAAAATCGTGCCATCATCTAACAAAAAGATACAGAAATCGCACGGAGGGATCGAATGTATGCCTGCTTGCATCAACTTCAGAAACATGCTACGTCGAATAGTGAAGCTATTATTTTACTTTTAAAATGATAACCTTGGAATTTTTTGTCATTAAACACATAACACACTTGTCTAAATTATAAAAAAAATGATACGATTCGCGTGGATGATAATACTACTGGTGGGATTTGAAGAATGTTCCTCGCCCACACCCTCTCAAAATAACGCAGTTGCGAAGTTGTATGAAACGGAGTCATTTAAAAACTATTGGTATTCTGGTACCGCAGAAATTAGTTCATACAAACTTGATCAGTCACGGTACGGAGAAAACCGGGCGGGTAAGGCTATGTTGATTTTTGTAACGGAGGATTTCTCCCGGAAGAAGCAGGTAAAGCTTGATGAACCCACAGCAGCTGGTGAGGATAAAGTCAGTGTGCTAAAAATGAATTTTACTAAAAATTTTGTTACGGGCATTTATCCTTATTCGATGATGCTTTCCGTTTTTTCCCCGATCAGCAGAAACGTACAACCGCATCCGCTCAAAGTGACCATGAGTTCGCAAGAATGGTGCGGTCATGTGTTTTCTCAGATGAATCTGGACGGTAATAAATTTAAAATCATCGGTCACTCTTATTTTGAGCAAGAAGGGGAATCGAAAACGACGCTGGCTGCTACATGGCTTGAAGATGAATTGTGGAATGTAATAAGGTTGGAGCCTGAAAATCTGCCGGTAGGAAATATTGAAATTATTCCCGGACTTTTCTTCACACGATTGAAGCATACCGAGCTAAAATTACTGAGGGCAATCATTGATAAAAATGAAAATGGACAGGAAGTACTTTATTCAATCAATTTACCGGAACAGAATCGGAGGTTAGAAATTCGTTACCAGAAAGAATTTCCGCACAAAATTCTTGGTTGGGTTGAATCGTTTACAGAACGTGGGCAAAACCAGCAGACCATTGCTGTTCTGGACAAAACTATTCGTATTGATTATTGGAAAAAAAACATGAACGAATTCAGGTACTTTCGTGATTCATTAGGCTTATCTCCCACTAATTTTTAATTGAATGCAAAACCAACGAGCCAAGTTTTCAATTCCAAGAGATGTAACCTATTTGAATTGCGCATATATGTCGCCTCTGATGAAATCTGTAGAGAGGGCAGGCATTGCTGGGATTCAGCGGAAGCGAAATCCGTTCACGATCTCTCCGGATGATTTTTTTCATGAGGCAGAAACCTTGCGGAAGGAGTTCGCAAAACTGATAAATATCCAGGAACCAAGGAGGATCGTAATGGTACCGTCTGTTTCGTATGGGATTGCCAATGTTGCCAAGAATGTTCTGTTGGCCAACGGAGACAAGATCATTATAGCAGCTGAACAGTTTCCAAGTAACTATTATCCCTGGCACCGCCTTACCCAGGAAACAGGATCGACCCTTCACGTAGTTGCTGCACCTGATAGCCTTGAGTCGCGGGGTAGAAAATGGAACGAACGGATACTTGATGCGATTGATGCACGGACGAGAATTGTTTCGCTCGGGCACGTTCACTGGGCAGACGGAACACGATTTGACCTTGCGCAAATCAGAAAACGAACACGTGACGTTGGAGCATTGCTCATCATTGATGGAACACAGTCTGTAGGAGCCCTGCCATTTGATGTTAAGCAAATCCAGCCCGATGCGTTGGTCTGTGGAGGTTACAAATGGTTGATGGGGCCCTATTCCATTGGACTGGCTTACTACGGACCCTATTTTGATAATGGAAAACCTGTTGAAGAGAACTGGATTAACCGGCGTAACAGCGAGAATTTTACACAGCTTGTGAATTATCAGGAAGACTACCAATCCGGATCCCTTCGGTATGAAGTGGGGGAACACAGTAATTTTATTTTAGTACCGATGATGCAGGAGGCCCTGGAGCAAATCAATCGCTGGAAGCCTGTTAACATTCAGAGTTATTGCGAGAAGATCTCACAACCTGCGATTAAGAAATTAAGAGCAGCGGGCTTTTGGATAGAAGAAGAAAATCAGCGAGGTCACCATCTGTTTGGTGTTCGCTTTCCGAAAGGTGTTTCGCTGGATGTGGTCAGGGAAAAGGTACGGAAGAAAAAAATATCGGTCTCTTTCCGCGGCGATTCGATGCGTGTCGCCTGCCATGTTTTTAATGATGTTAAGGATTTTGAACGATTAGTAAACGCACTGGAAATTAATTAATTAAGCCATCACAGTCACCATCTGCAAAGCGGGTAATATCAGTCGCTTGTCTCCTTCAATAGAAAGCTGAGCCTTTACATCTGCATACTGAATGGCCTTTGTAAATAACTTCCAGGAAATCTCAACAGGTATTGTGACTTTTGCCAGGCTCCGGTTAGGCACTTTGTCCCTGAGTTTCCATTGTTGGGCCTCCTTCTCCAGAAACCACGATCCCCCAGCCTCAGACGCAACTGAAATCTGGATACAGGTTCCAGTGGGCGCTAAAATATTTTTATATCGGTATGGTAACGCTCTCATGAAAGTTTCGAGTACAGGGAAATAAAATTCCTTTGTCAAAATCCCGGACTGGTTTAACGCATCTCTTATTTGTTGTTGGTGATGCCACTTTTCAGTGAACTCCCGGGCAATATGAAACCAATTTGGAGAAATCGAGTCACCAGCCCATGCAACACTGAATTTCGCAGATGCCCTTGGATCAAGTTTTTCAAGACAGGTGATGTATGGCTCGTGGGTAGCGGTAAGCCATTCGATGAGCAACTCAGTACTCATGCGTTTCATCGCCTGTACCCAGTCTGCATTTAAGCGGTTCAGATAATTGACAATATGCAGATAACTCTTGATTTCTTCATCCGGCCGGAGCTCTGCTTGATCCCGATAAATTGAAATGTCCTTGATATTTCCATCCAAAAGATGAGCGGCCACATCTTTTACAGTCCACATTCCAGCCACTGTTTTTTTCTCCCAATCCGATCTGGAGAGGCTCGTTAAAATCGTGATCAATTTTTGATTAAGTGGTCGAAAGAGCGGGAGCGTTTCTATCATGGTGGACGAAGCTAAAAATCATCTTTACATGAGTAGCGTCCAGAAGGATCATTCTGAGGGAAATGATCCTGAATTTTTACTCCGACACAACTACGGCCAGTTTTTTTCCATCCTGGCTTACCGCCAAACGGGTAACACCCTTGAGTACTTCTGTACCGGAGACAACCTTTACTTCATTCCATCCTGGTCCTTTTGTAGGTTGCATGAAGAATAGTTTGGGTCCGTCGCTCATCAGAATTTTGCCATCCGACAACCAGGCAAGATCCTCGTGGCCTGTGACGGTAACACCTACATCGGATATTTTCATTGTTTGGGAGTTGAGTTTTTTTATCCGCCATTCATTATCGGAAATTTTTTGGATGAAACTGATGGCGCTTTCGCCGGGTACTCTATGTAATGATCGCCCAATGTTTTGCGCGAGGACTGTGTCTCTTTTCATCGGCAGCAGAACGTAATGCAAGGTGTTGGGGGTACCGAGAACAAAAAGTCCAACATGACTGTTGTCGGCCCACACGTGGTAGCCAACTGTTAAATTATCAATGATCACAGTGGGTTCACCTCCATCGATCGGATATTTTCCAAGGTCTTGTGCGCCGTTGTCCCGCTGTATGATACAGGATAGCGATTGCTTATCGAGTGTTACGGTAGGAGAATATTCTTTTTCGGGTGTTTCTGTGATGGAGGTTGTCTTTTTGGTTTTATAGTCGTAGCTGCGGATGTCTGCGCGGCCATCGTCGTTAAAGGATGAATAATAAATGATCGGTTTATCTGGATGGAAAAAAGGTTGATTGTCATAACCCTTATGATTCGTGATGTTCACAGGATTGGAAATAGAGACTTTATCTTTTTTCACGGAAAGGTCAAAAAGGAAAATTTCAGAACCAGCCTGCGCAAAGGAAAAGTTTGACACCAGCCCGAGACAGAAGGAGAGATAAATTTTTTTCATACGAATAAGATTTACCGGAAAGCAAAATTAGCTTTAAATAGTTGAATCATAGTCCTGCCAGGCATGGTCGTGCAAATTTGAAGGGGGAAATCTCAATCCCATGATGAAATAGTTATTGGCCAACCATAAAAACAGCATTTGAAAAAACCATTTTGCCGCTTTCCCAGAAGGAGCGAAAGAGCGGATTGTCGACGAGATACACAATGTTGCCTTGCCCTTTTTCTTCAACACCCAAGACCAGACTGTTGGTCAGCTTTTTGTTCACTTTATGACCTGCAAAACCTTGGATAGGCTTCGCGTTGCCCTTGATTACACCGACATTCCATCCGTTTTCCAAAAATCCATAGCGAAGTTCATTGGTCTTGAGTGTGTAGTAGGAATCTTTCAAACCGAACGCCAGCGGATGTGATTTGTCAAGGGTCACTTTATAAATGGCTCCTGAAATGGCCTCCGCTAACTGCTTGCGCTCGGCATCTTCGTAATGCGTGAGTGCGTTCTTCTCTTTTGCTTCCTTATCCTTCTTCTCTGCTTCCGTCTTCTCCGTGTCTGTTGCAAAGGCTTTCAACGCGTAACCCTTCTTTTCTGCGAAAGATGGAAGAGCATTCGCAATTATAATCAATCTACCCCCACCCGAAACCCAGGCGGAAAGCTGTTCCAAAAAGGCATCATCAAACAGGCGGTAATTGCCTTCCGGCACAATGAGGACGTCGTATTTTTTCAAGTCAACACTTTTAATGTAGTCCGTTCCCAACTGGGTGAGGGGGTAATGAAGTTGTTGTTCAAAGAAGTGCCAGATCTCCCCGGCGTTGAGGGATGATGTCTGTTCACCAAACACACACGCGACCTTTGGGGCTTTAAGAAAATTCACGTGACTTGATCCAAAGTCTTTTCCTTTTTCCACAAAGCCTGTGGTGGTGGTATAAATTTTTCGCTCATTATTTTTAGCAAGCGTGCTAATTACATTATCAAAGTCAGCAAGAGTTTCATTGTTTCTCCGGGTGATGATCAGGGTTCCTGGTTCAAAGTTCTGGCCATTGGCTGAAAAGCCTTTGCCGGCTGAACGGACCTTCACATTTTTCGAAAGCAAGGAAGCCAGGAACTCCACGTCCCGCACGCTTTCATACTTGAAAATATAAGCGTAAGGATTTGATGTCAACGAAGGATTATCCGGCGATTTTGGCTGATAAGCTTTCGCTACATTGATGCGTTCATTGATTGCATAGGCTTTCAGGTCGTAATTATACATGAGATTCCAAGCCGTGATATCATACGTTGCTGAGTCAGGAAGCTTGGACTGGGGCTCGAAAAGTGTTGTGATAAATCGTGACTTGGGCTGATGCACATTAACGATGATGTCATCGGTTGAAAGATTAAATGCCGCTATCGTTTGAGTTTGATATTCAAATCCCCGTGAAGGTTTTCCAGCAGTTGGGTAACCGTACCTGATTAAATGGGTATCCATCCACTTTGTGAGCTGGTTGAGTTTGTCAGGATTATTATCAGCTTTGAATACATAGGTTTTGTAAGGTGATGCGGGGCCATTGAGGTTATCCTTGAAATATTTTTCAAACTCATCCACCACACGGTTTGCATTCTGTGATGTGATTTCCACGGTGGATATGCCGGCTGTATAATGATGGGTGAGTCGGTCTTTTAAGGTAAGGGGGTCGCCTTCACGTGTGGTGATGCTCAACCCCCCGAACCCACCTCCCCCTTGTTCATAGGTCATGCCAATAGCCCCACTGTATGTTGGGTACGTATCGCCATAGCTTGGATAGTAAAGGTCAAAAACCTCTTTTGTGAAATACAGCCAGCCCTGCTCATCAAAATATTTGGCATTGTTTTTACCAATCATGGTTTGAAACTCACGCTGCCAGTTGCTAATAACTTCATGGTAGGGTTCCACGGCGGGGGCAAAGTAATACGGATTGTTAAACCCTTGTTCGTGAAAATCCACGTGTACGTGAGGCAGCCACTCATTGTACACTTTAATACGCGATTGCGATTCCGTTTGCGTTTCCCAGGCCCAGTCGCGATTCAGGTCAAAGAGGTAATGATTCGCCCGTCCGCCCGGCCAGGGTTCGCGATGTTCTTTACCATCACCGCTGGGATTGGGTGGGAAGTTGCCATATTGATTATAAAAATTTGCATAACGGTCACGGCCATCTGGATTAATGCAAGGGTCCAGAATGACGACCGTATTTTTCAACCATTCTTTTGACTTTGAATTTGAAGGGTTAACCAGTTCAAAGAGTGTTTTCATTGATGCTTCCATGGAGTTGGCCTCATTTCCATGCACATTGTAACTAAGCCATACAATGGCTATTTTATTTCCTGTCGTAGCGCCATCAAGAACGCCGGCGCGTTTTAGATTGTCCAGGCGGATCTGTTCGAGGTTTTTGAAATTTTCAGGAGAAGCGACAATTGCATAAATCAACGGACGATGTTCATAGGTTTCTCCGTACTGCATCATTTTCACATTA
The DNA here is from genome assembly GCA_025358195.1 of Cyclobacteriaceae bacterium. GTDB lineage: Bacteria > Bacteroidota > Bacteroidia > Cytophagales > Cyclobacteriaceae > ELB16-189. The sequence continues at coordinate 16,485 of JANYKP010000189.1, read as the reverse complement.
TCGGAAGCATCATCGACATGTTTAAAATACTCGACCACTTTATTATGATGGGAGAAGCGATCACCCAATTCGTATCCGAGAAACTCTCCTGGCGTTTGAAGTTTTATTTGACCAAAGCCGATACATGTAGAAAGAGTGAGGTGAAGAAAGAGATAAAATTTTTTCATCAGGATTGGAGGATTAAAAGGATTTTGATGGACAAGGATAAGAGGTCACTTCTGGTTTACCAATTTTTTTATTTGAGGGGTGTGGTGGATAATGTGCTCGCGGAAGAACAGGAGAGCATGTTTTACATTGAGATAACCAGCCCGGGGATGTCGATAGAGTCTTCGGTTTACATATTGATCGGGGATTTTTTCAAGGAGTGATTTGAATTCAATTCGTACGTTCTCCCATTCCTTTGTGATGGATGTCAGGTTGTGATACACGATGGTGTTGTCAACCACACGCTGAGGTGCTTTAAATTTCAACCCGGGCAACCGCTGAGAAACTTTTAATAAATTAATTTTTACCTCTTCCCAAAGTCCGGTGTTGGGAGCTTCCTCCGCACCCTGTACTTTTTTCTGAATGTAATGGAGTGACATGCGCTCCGCGGCGATCACATGACTCAGGATTTGAGAAATGGACCATTTCCCAGTCGCAAAAGGCTTATTTAACTGCTCTTCCGTGAGATGCCGTACAGAATCCAATGTTTTCCAGCGTTGTGATTCGATTTCAGTGAATAGTTTTTGAAAAGCAGGATGCATACAAAGGGTTTTTCAAAAATAAACAATGTTTTAGCATCCTTGGGCCATTCAAAACCTTTCTCTAACTTGTTTACCAAACCATAACCCCAAAAACCATGAACACTAATTATGCTGGATTCTGGATGCGCTTTGTGGCCATCATCATTGACGGAATCATCATTGGTATCATCCAATCATTTGTCATCGTTCCCATTTTGGCGGCCGTTGGCTTCGGTTTTGTTGGATCTATGCAAACCATGGATATGAGCGACCCCAGCAATATAGCCGGAATGGTGGGAGCGATCATGGCAGTAGCCGGAACCTATTGGATTCTATCTATGTGTATTCAGGTTCTTTATTTTTCCTTTATGGAATCTTCGAAGTGGCAAGCAACCATAGGAAAGATGGCGTTGGGATTGCTGGTGACGGATATGAATGGATTAAAACTGGATTTTGGAAAAGCATTCGTTCGCAACATCTGTAAAATCATTTCCAATTTTACCCTGCTGATCGGTTATATCATGGCTGGCTTTACAGACAAGAAGCAGGCCTTGCATGATATTATTGCTGGAACCCTTGTTGTGAAAAAAGCGACAGTCATGTCACCGAAGGAAGCTGATTTTGCCCATCAGGACAGTAATAGTGGCAGGCAATAAGCCTACGAACTCTCCTTCAGCTTCGAGCCCACATTCTTCTGTAGAACTAAGCTCCACACGCGCTAGTGTATTGTAGTGTATATGGGGGTCATTGATTTTTCTTTTTTTCTTGAGGGTTTGAAGAAACATCAGGAATTTCCATAGCGGAACATCGCCTGCGATGAAGGAATTAAAAACACCATCTCCGGCGTTGGCATCGGGAGCTATGTAAATGGCATTGCCAAAGGTTTTTCCATTTGCAATCGCAATCACGCGCGCCTTTCCTTTCCAGGTCCAGGCATTTGCTTTGCAAAAAATTTCCTGGGGCCGATGAGAAATGAATGTGGAGACGATGCTGATCAAGTAGGAAAGGTCAGGACCCCACCACCTAGCGCTTTTGCTCAATCGCCTTACTACTTCAGGACCCATACCAAGACTGCACTCATTGATGAAGTAGTGTGTTATCTTTTCTCCGTTGCGGATGCACTCAATCTTTCCAATGTCAGTGAGTGTAGGGCCGGCTTTTAGCAATTGAATCAGCTGCTTAGCTTCCGGTCGCAGGGAACACGTGCGTGCAAAATCGTTCCCGCTTCCCAGTGGTATTAATCCGATGGTGGGGAGATTATCGCTTCCATTTTTCAGCAATCCGTTAATGACTTGGTTTAGCGTGCCATCTCCACCGGCGGCAAGTATGTAATCGAATTCTTGATTCATCGCCATTGCAACAAGCTCCTCTGCGTGTCCCGCATACCGGGTTTCCAGGACTTCAACGACAAAATGATCGGTAAGCGCGGGATAGATTTCCTTGTAAAACTTTTTCTTTTTTTGCGAGATGCCGTTGAGGATGATGGCGATTTTCATTTAATGATATTCGGCAAGCTATTAGTTAGCGGATTTTCTAACACAGAGAACACGGAGGAACGCACACAGAGGGGCACAGAGAATACCTTCGGAGTCTGATTATTTACAGTTTTTCTTAATAGCCGCTTTTGCCTCGGTGGCACCGAGTTCATCCGCTCTTTTTAAGTCAAGACAGCCATCGTAGTTGTTATTCATCATCAGCTTTACCAATCCACGTTGATAATACGTCTCACCATCGTTGGGATACAGATCAATGGAAGCGGAAAAATCCTCCACTGCCCCGGCATAGTCCTCCTTTTCTGTTTTACTGAGCGCCCGATTGTCAAAATAGGTTGGGTTCGAATTGTCCAATTCGATGGCTTTGCCATAGTCGGCGATAGCACCATCATAGTCTTGCAGCTTGTGCTTCAATACACCGCGCAGGTTATAGGTTTCGGGATCTTCATTGTCGAGTTCGATTGATTTATTATAATCCTCCAGGGCACCTTTAAAATCTTCTTTCGCGCTTTTGGAAAGGGCCCGGTTTTCAAATTTTAGTGGATCTTTGGGGTCCAACTTAATGGCCTGATCGTAGTCGGCAATGGCTTTGTCAAAGTTACCTGTCTGGTAATGGGCTACGCCACGATAGTTGTACAGGCTTGGATCATTTTTATCAAGTTCAATGGCCTTTGAGTAATCATCAAGAGCGCTTACAAACTCTCCAAGTTCGGCTTTCACAACACCCCGATTAAAATACTTATCCGCATCGGGCGGGCCGAGCTCAAGCGCTTTTGAAAAATCAAAATAGGCTCCCTGCAGATCATCCAGGTTGTACTTAGCAAAGCCCCGGTTGGTGAAGGCATTGACGAATTTTGGATTGAAATGTATGGCCTTGTCCAGGTCAACCAGAGCACTTTCATCATCACCGAGTTTTGTTTTTGCGTCTCCACGATGGTTCAGCGCATCCGCATAAGTGGAATCAATCTCCAGCGCCTGGGTGAAATCACTAACGGCGCCATAGTAATCTTGTAGACCCGCGCGCGCCTGGCCACGCACATCAAGGGCAATTTTATTTTTTGGATTTGCATCGAGAATTTTTGTGATCTCCGTCTTCGCTCCAGAAAAATCTTTAGCAGCAATTTTTTTTCTAGCGCTTTCTACCAGCACTTCAGGTGCCTGGGAAAATAACCCATTCGCGAGAAATAACAAGAGAATCAGGAGCGGAGTTCTTTTCATCTGTAATTGTAAATGCGCAAGCAATTTAGAAAAGAATTTTAATGAATTCAGGGAGATGTTTGCCATTTGAATTGCCACGGCCTTAAGGCCGTGGCAATTTTCAGGTCAAAGAGCTTTAGCCCAAAATGAGGTAGTTTGACCGCGACTATTTGATATAAAAGGTATCAAATTCTCAACTCCTCAATTCTCAACTCCTAATCACGCCACAAGGACCTGTATTTAATCGACTACCATAATTCTTTCAGCCGTTTGAATAAAATCCCCCAACATCATTCAATCGATTTTCGTTTCTTTCGACTATAATCTGCCCGTTATGAGAAAAGCATTGTCATTTCTTTTTCTACTTTACTCAATTTCGGTCTTCGCCCAGGAGAAGCCGCTGGACATGAAGATGGACTTTGAAGAGTATGATCCCCCCTCTTCATTGGTGACAGAAGAGCATCGTATAACGAAATCCAAATTCCCCTTTATCGATATTCATAATCATCAGGGCAACATGAATACGTCGGATTTTTTGGATTTGATTTCCAAGATGGATAAGCTCAACATGGCTGTGATGATCAATCTCAGCGGTCGTGGTTTCCGGAGTAGCGGCGATCACCTGGAGAAATCCATTGAAAACATTAAGAACCGTTACCCTAATCGGTTTGTCCTTTTTACAAATGTGGATTTTTCGGACATCGATAATCCGGAATGGGTGGCCCGAACCAATAAGCAACTAGAGGATGATGTAAAGCGTGGGGCCAAGGGCCTTAAAATTTACAAGAGCCTCGGCATGTTTAATAAAGACAAAAGTGGGAAGCGGATTTCCTTTGATGATAAGCGTATTGATCCCGTGTGGGCCAAGTGCGGTGAACTGGGCATTCCTGTTTTAATTCACGCGGCTGATCCGAAGCAATTCTGGCAGCCGATCGATAAAAACAATGAACGGTGGCTGGAACTAAAGCTTCATCCAGGCCGCCGGCATGATACGGACACGGTAAAGTGGGAAACGATTATGGCTGAACAACACAACATTTTTCGCAAACATCCCAAGACAAAATTCATCAATGCTCACCTTGGCTGGTACGGTAGTGATTTGAAAAAATTGGGAGGCTTAATGGATCTGTTTCCGAATATGTATACGGAGATCGGTGCCGTAATTGCTGAACTTGGACGCCAGCCGCGCGCTGCAAAAGCATTCCTGACAAAATACCAGGACCGGGTTCTGTTTGGAAAGGACAGTTGGGTGCCGGAGGAATATGAAACGTACTTTCGTGTGCTGGAAACGGAGGATGAATATTTCCCGTATCACAAACGCTATCATGCCTTTTGGCGGATGTACGGTATTGGTTTGCCTGATGATATTCTGAAAAAGATCTACTATAAGAATGCAATGAAGTTGATTCCGAGTCTGGATGAAAAATTATTCGCAAAGTAGTACCTCTAACTTCGGGAATAATATATTTCCGCAAAGACTGCGCCGAGCTAACGCAAAGGTCGCTGCGTATTTAACTGGGGACGCTAAGGTTACGATCAACAATCCACCCTGTCAGGCTCAACCGTTCCCGGGTAGCGGGTAGCACTTCGTGTTCAATCTGATCGCTGCGAAAACATACCAATCTCCCGGCCAACGGATAAACGTCGAAGGGACCTTCCGGCAGATGGATCCGAAGCTGCCCGCCGTGCGCTTCTTTCCAGTCGTGGTTCAGGTAGCAGATGATGGACAATTTTCTATGATTGTCAGATTTAAACTGATCGAGGTGACGTTTGTAAAAGGCACCCGGCGGGTAAATCGTCATGTGAACTTCGACATCCTTCAGGCTGAGGTACAAATCGTGATTGACGTATTGAATGAGTTGGCGGAGGCGGTTGAAATAGACGCCCATACATGCTGGAGCAAGCGCCGGATCAATCCACTGAATATAATCGCCACGGATGCTCTCATTTATCTGTTTGTCCTGTTGTTTTCCTATTCCGGCTTTTTTAAAATGTAACTTACCGTTTTTGAATTCGTCTGTTTGTAGAATGTCACCAACTTCGTGATCCAGAAGAAAAGAATCCACGATGGCATAACCTCTTTCGGCGAGGCCATTGGAAATTTGTTCAAGTTGGGTTGGCAGATCAGTTTGCATGAGTATCCTGCAAAAGTAGAATATTGTGAGATTGTGATTTGGAATTTATGAAGAGGAAGTTTTTTCAATGGATGGTTTTTCTGGCCGTGGTCATGGGGGGGTGTGTGCCAAAAGAACAAATTGTATTGCGTGCGGTTAACATCAAGGAAGTGGAACCCGGAAAAGAAGGCAATCCTATCCTAAAGGCCGATGCTGTTTTTTTTAACCCTAACTCCTCCCGGATGCGGGTTAAACGAATTGATATTGATGTGTTTGTAGACGGAAAGAAGGCCGCCCGTGTGGACCAGCGTCTCAATGCATTGATAAAGGCCAATTCAGAGTTTACAGTGCCGCTGGAAGTGCAATTGAATCTGAAAGAAGTTGGCTTACTCGATACCATCCTGAGTTTGTTTGGAGGAAAGAAGTATGATATTCAATTCGTGGGGAGCATGAAGGTCACGGTGAATGGATTTCCCGTGAAGGTTCCTGTGAATCACAAGGATCTTTTAAAACTCTGAATTATTCCCCAGGTTCCACCTGCGCGGCACGTGGTTTTTTTAATTGGAAATTCTGTCCTAGATAAACCTTCCGAACCATGGGATCATTCGCAAGATCTTCAGCCGTTCCTTGCTTGAATAGTTTTCCTTCCACCATCAGGTAGGCTCGGTCCGTGATTGTTAGCGTTTCGTCAACGTTGTGGTCAGTGATGAGGATGCCGATGTTTTTCTTCTTCAGTCTTGAGACGATCGATTGAATTTCTTCCACGGCAATGGGATCGACTCCAGCAAAAGGCTCGTCCAACAAAACAAAATGTGGGTCAACCGCCAGAGCACGTGCAATTTCAGTTCGCCTGCGTTCACCGCCGGAGAGTACCATGCCAAGGCTTTTTCGCACATGTGAAAGACTGAACTCTTCCAGCAAACTCTCCACTTTTTCTTTACGGGCCTGCTTCGTCAGATCACGCATCTCCAGGGGTGCAAGAAGATTTTCTTCCACCGTGAGGCTGCGAAAGATAGAGGCCTCCTGTGCGAGGTAGCCAATTCCAAGCTTTGCGCGTTTGTACATGGGCAAAGCCGTTATATTATGATCGTCAAGAAAGATCTGACCGCCGTTAGGTTTGATGAGGCCAACGATCATATAAAAACTGGTGGTCTTGCCGGCGCCGTTGGGTCCCAGAAGTCCAACGATTTCTCCTTGTTCAACCCGGACCGACACGTCGTTCACCACCGTGCGTTTTTTGTATTTCTTCAGAAGATTGTCGGCTCTCAGGATCATGGTGTCAGAGGAATTTTATGTCTTTAATGCGGAGTTGTACGCCGGTGTTTCCATTGTACGAACTTTCTTCAATCGTGAATGCCATGTTAAATAAATCACCGTCCACCAATCGTTCATGATGCTCTATTTGATCAAATCCAACGGCATTGAAAAAAGAGTCATGGCCCGTTTGTCCTGCGAGGAAACGGACATGACGGTCTTTAAAAGTGGCAAGCGAGTTCAGGACAAAAACATTTTTCGATTCAAAGACCGGCCGTTGGTTGTCAGGTCCGAACGGTGCCATTTGCTTGAGAATGGAAATGAATTTTGGGGTGATCACATCAAAATGAATTGGCAGGTCAATTTCTACCACAGGTGTGAGCATTTCATCGGTGATGGTGGCGGCTACTACTTCCTCAAAACGCTGTTGAAATGCAGGCAGATTGATCCGGTCGAGTGTAAGGCCAGCGGCATATTTATGCCCTCCGAATTTCTCCAGCAGATCGCTGCACTGCTCAATGGCCCGATACAGGTCAAAGCCATTTACGCTGCGTGCGGAGCCAGTAATTTTATCATTGCTTTCAGTAAGAATCACGGTGGGGCGGTAGTAACGCTCAATACACCGAGCAGCAACTATGCCAATTACACCTTTATGCCAGGAATTTTTAAATAGTACGGTGCTTTTGGCTTTTTGTAAGGATTCATCCGACCCGATCATGGCCAGGGCTTCTTCGGTTATGTTGGCATCAAACTCCCTTCGCAGGTCATTTTTTACGTTGATTTTTTCTGCGGAGCCATTTGCCTCTTCTTCTGTTTTGGAAATAAGAAGCTCGACCGCTCCCCGGGCGTGGGCTACTCTTCCAGCGGCGTTGATACGTGGGCCAAGGGTAAACACCACTCCTGAAATGTCCAATTCATTTTTGACGCCGGCGATTTCTTTAAGAGCTTTTAATCCGGGTCTCGGGTTCTCGTTTAGTTTCTTCAATCCAAAGTGAGAGAGTATGCGGTTTTCACCGTTGATGGGTACAATGTCAGAAGCGATGCTTACGACGACTAAATCCAGATAGTCAACAAGTTCACTTTCATCGCGATGCTTTCGTGCAAAAGCCTGAAGAAGTTTGAAGCCAATCCCGCAGCCACTTAGTTCAGTGAATGGATAATGACAGTTGTCTTGCTTCGGATCAAGCACTGCCACAGCCTGAGGAATTTTTTTGTCAGGCAAATGATGATCACAAATAATGAAGTCGATGCCCTTGTGATTGGCTAACACCACCATGTCTGAGGCTTTGATGCCCAGATCAAGTGCGATAATGAGCGAAAAATTATTTTCCTCCGCCCAAATAATGCCCGCTTCGGAAACGCCGTACCCTTCTGCGTAGCGATCGGGTATGTAAAAGTCAACTTGTGCGTAAAAACTTTTCAGGTAACTGTAAACCAACGACACGGCAGTAGTGCCATCCACATCATAATCACCATACACCAGTATCTTTTCTTCACAGTCAATGGCTTGTTTCAACCGCGCCACAGCAACTTCCATGTCCTTCATCAAAAAAGGATCATGCAGATCTTCTAATGAGGGGCGAAAAAATTTCTTGGCCGTGTCATAGGAATCGATGCCTCGTTGCAGAAGAATAGCTGTGAGGTAGGTGTTGATATTAATGGTCTTACTCAGGGCCTCAATCTGCTGCGCTTCCGGAATGGTCTTGTATAGCCAACGCCTGTTCATCTTACTTGTCTTGAAAATTTATGGCCCCTGGTTTACCCGGCACCCCATTTTTGCCTTTCGGTCCTTTGGGACCACGTCTTCCATCCATTTTATTATTTCCCAGGGCGCTTAATCCTGCTAATCCTCTGGCACCCCCGTCCCCACCAAGCCCGAAATCACCTCCGTAGTTCCTGACGATAATTTTTATGCCGAGCATCGTTCTCAGTTCGGGTATGCTTGATGCATTGAACGTTACAGATCCGGCGTTGCCTCCGTTACCGCCATTGGAACCCGCACCTCCTGGTCCTCCGCTGCCACCCTTGCACAACCGAAGGCCAGGTCCACCACCTCCACCATTCCCTCCGTTGCCACCATCGCCCGCATTGCCACCCGACACGTCAATAATCAGTGTTCCGTTTACAGCAATATCGAAAAGGTAGAGTGAAAGGTTTGTCCCTGCACCGCCGTTCGTGCCTTCTGTTCCGACCGTTCCGGGACCACCATCCGTGCAAGGGGACACAATTGAGAGCCCGGCACGACCATTACGCCCTTTCAGGCCTGGGATCCCCACCCCATCAATCACACATCCTTTACCGAAGGTGGCGGATTTCGCGTGAATGAAATTATCCGGTTTCAGTTTGTTAAGGATTATTTTGGACGAATCCATCATGATCAGTTCATCCACCACTAAAATGTCAGACTCTTTTATTTCGTAAACCTCCTTTGGTTTTAATACAAGTTTCGTGAAACGAATCTGGCCCCATGCAATCGTTGGACAAAAGATCAGGAAAACATACACGTACAGTCGCGTCATAAAATCAAAAGTATGAAAACAAAAAAGCAGTGTCCTGGGACACTGCTTTTGGAAGACCTTATCTCTAAATTATTCTTTAGGTGTTTTTTCAGCTTTATCCGCAGTCACACCATCCATTACATCTTTTATCTCCACGCGCACGCCGTCTTTATAGGGTACGATCCAGGCATCTTTCACTCCCATATCGCGCATATATTTTTTAAAGGTATCCGCTTCCCAGTAGTCGCGGAAGATTCCAATGGTGATACGCTGTGTATCGGCGGGATCCTTCCCAGCAGCCTCGCCGCCAAAATTCGGGTTATTGTCAAAATACTTTGACAAGTCTTTGTTTTTAAATGCGCCCACCTGGACTTTAAAAACGACACCTTTCGAAAAATCCATTGCGTTAACAGGAGGATTTTCTTTCAGCCTGGCCAATTCGGTATTGGCCGTCGTGAGTTCTCCACGCATGCGTGAAATTTGATCTTCCAGTTCAGCAATCCTTGCATTCTTGTCGCTGATGGTAGACTGCAATTGCTTCATGTCGCCGTTCAGCTTGGTCACGGTATTATCCGCCGTTTGCTTAGCCTCCGTAAAATCCTTGAGGTTAGCGGGGTTCTTGGCAAATTCCTTGGCCTTCTTTTTCCATTCCTTTTTCTCCGCTTTGGTGAGCTGGGCGAAAACCTGTGAGCCGGAAAAAATCAAAGCCAGGCAGACGATGAGTAGTCTAGTTTTCATGGTTATTGGGTTAATTATTGTTAAAAATACAAAAAACTTCAAAATTGGATGCAGCGCAAGTATTTTTAGGCGCCTCCGCGCGAATCTGCATCAGACCATCATTTCTGGTCGCACCCACTCATCAAACTGTTCCGGAGTAACTAATCCCAACTCAACGGCAGCTTCGCGAAGCGTCTTGTTTTCCTTGTGTGCCTTCTTGGCAATCTTCGCGGCATTCTCATAACCGATGTGTGTGTTGAGCGAGGTCACCAGCATCAGGGAGTTTTCCATATGTTTCTTGATGATGGGCAAATTCGGTTCGATACCCGCAGCACATTTATCATTAAACGACACACAGGCATCACCGATCAATCGTGCCGACTGAAGAACGTTGGCGGCGATCACAGGCTTGAATACATTTAGTTCAAAGTGACCGGACGCTCCACCGAAAGAAACCGTAACATCATTTCCGATTACCTGAGCACAAACCATCGTCAATGCCTCGGGTTGTGTAGGATTTACTTTTCCAGGCATGATGGAAGAACCCGGTTCATTATCCGGAATGATAATTTCGCCAATGCCGGAACGCGGACCGGAACTCAGCATGCGAATGTCGTTGCCGATTTTGTTGAACGAAACGGCCGCTCGTTTCAAGGCGCCTGAAAGTTCAACCATCGCGTCATGAGCCGCCAGCGCCTCAAATTTGTTAGGGGCCGTTACAAACGGAAACCCCGTGAGATCGGCAATTTTTTTAGCAACCAACACATCGTAACCCTTCGGCGCGTTGAGGCCGGTGCCCACCGCTGTTCCTCCCAGGGCCAACTCACGCACAGCACCCAACGCATGATTGATAGCGCGCATGCTGTTGTCAATCTGTTGCACATAACCCGAAAATTCCTGTCCGAGTGTAAGGGGAGTAGCATCCATGAAGTGTGTACGTCCGGTCTTTACAATGGACTTGAAGTCGTTGGACTTTTTTGCCAGCGTGTCGCGCAATTTTTTCATGCCTGGCAACGTGATCTCAACGACTTGCTTATAAGCAGCGATGTGCATAGCCGTAGGGAAGGTGTCGTTGGATGATTGTGATTTATTGACGTCATCATTCGGATGAAGGACTTTCTTTTCATCGGTAAGTTTTCCGCCTTGAAGAACGTGGGCGCGGTAGGCAATCACTTCATTGGCGTTCATGTTACTCTGGGTACCGGATCCTGTTTGCCAGATCACGAGCGGGAACTGGTCGTCTAATTTTTTGTCCAGTATTTCATCGCACACTTTAGCGATCAGATCTTTCTTGTCAACGGCCAGCACGCCGAGTTCGTGGTTGGCCATGGCTGCAGCTTTTTTGAGATAGGCGAACGCATAGATAATTTCTTTGGGCATACTTCCCTCCGGGCCGATTTTGAAATTGTTGCGGGAGCGTTCCGTTTGAGCGCCCCAGTATTTGTCGGAGGGCACCTGAACTTCGCCCATGGTATCTTTTTCGATGCGGTAGCTCATAAGGTTAAAAGTTTAAAGCTGTAGAAAGCTAAGGTTATTTGGGCAAAAATAGGAAAGGAGGGGGATTTATCTGGAGATTTTCCGGTGACAATATGGAGTTGCCCAGGAAAATACCAACTGGTGGTGAGCGAGAAGGGATGGAATTCACTCAAGCGGGCTTTGAAATTCGTTACAAGGAAACCACTCCAGGTACATTCGATGAACGCATTGCCAAGCTGAAAGAAATCCAGCGAGGATGGGTGAACTATTTCCGCATGGGAAGTATTCAAAACAAACTCAAGGAGATCGATGGCGGGCTGTTTTCGGAGGACTATTTTTTATTCCTCTTTGTTTTGGATGACTTTGCCTTCTTATTGAACGTCAACGCAAGACCCAACCAATACTCAAGCTCCTTTTTGGTTTTCATTCCTGTGTTGTCTACCATAACATAACCTTTCATTGGTCGTTTGGTGAAGTCCATTGTCCGACAACCTGTTTTTTCAATTGCTGTCTCATGGAATTCAGGGTCAATGCGGCACATCATTTCATCTTTAATAATTCCAACACACATTTTTCCCTTGACCATGAAAGTTAGGCCGCCCATCATTTCCTTTTCCTCTACTTGGGAAATTTCAGAGAGAGACTCTCTTATATTCTATTTGCAAGTTTTTCATTGTAAGCCATGTGCCAAAGTAATAAGATTCAAACACTTTGATGTGTTAAGTCCAGTATGCAAGAATTAGTGCAACTACCAATAAGGAAGCCAAATGATTGCCTCCATTGATTGCAAAAAGTTTCCACGATTTTCTCTCCCAAACGACATTACTAAGGTGAACCGGAACATAAAAACCTAACCAAAGGAAAATCGCGGAATTAACTCCGTTTACCAACGGTCCCATTTCTTTGGCATTCGGAATAAACTGCCACCCGGCCATTGTCCACGCGAGTACCCATACAAAAAGAAAGTTACCGAATATCATCAATGCCATTCCTTTTATCATTGTCTTTTTATCGGGTCTCATGTTTGGGTCGTAGCCCATTTCCTTTGTCCACGATTTTGAAAAAAGAGCTGTGTACCAAAAAATCCCAAGATGAAATTGACTGCTACTGCGACCAGCACAGCACTGAAATTGATTTTAAATTCCATGACTATTGTTTGAGTAGGTTAGTTAATAAAGTTTCCAATCTGTTAAGTGCAGACCCCCAACCATTGTAGAATCCCATTTGTTCTTGCTGCTTGGCGTAGTCTTCTGTTGCGTGAACAACGCTAAAAGTAAATTTAGTTTTGTCTCCGTCCGCTTCAAACACGACATGCAATTCAACTCCTTCAGTCATTGGTTTGAAATCTGCTGTCGTTACAATTTTATTTTGGGGTTCAATTTCTAAATACGTTCCTTCGGATATGAACATGTTCCCATCCGGCATTGGCATACTGTATTTCCATTTTCCTCCAACCTTGAAGTTGTGCTGCATCACATTTATCTTCATTCCTTTTGGTGCCCACCATTGAATAACATGGTCGGGATTTGTCCATGCCTCCCAAACTAACTTAATTGGAGCGTTGAAGACCTTTTTTATTGAAAGTGTCCTGTTTTTTGCTTCATCGAGTTTGCTCATTTTTTTTGCTTTTTATTTTTTGTCTTTAATTCATTTACGTATTGTTCAAAGTTGTCTATTCTTTCTTCCCACTGTGTATGAAACTTCTCTATCCATAGAAAAGCAGGAATAAGATTTTGTGGTTGGATTTTACAATAGCGCTCTCTCCCTTTCTGCTCGATTTCAACTATTCCACATTCAGTTAAATGTTTTATATGTTGTGACACCGCAGGTCGGCTGATATTGAATTTGTCCGCAATGGCATTAAGTGTCAACGGTTCTTTTGCAAGCATGTCAATAATCTGCCGTCTATTTGGGTCGGCAATAGCTTGAAATACGTCTCGTCTTATTAATGTCGGCATGATACGTAAGCGATTGCTTACACAAATAAATGGGTAAGTATTCACTTACGCAAACTATTTTACTTAAATTTTTAATTATCTGGATTGTTGTGGATGAGTCTGCGGAAAGGTTGGCTCTTTTGCTTGCTTCGGTTTTAGCGCGGTACACCGACATAAACTCCCGGAATGGCATTAGACTCGTCTCTTCCTACCTTCCAATCACTTTGATCAGCGTTCCACCTGAGAGGGGATCCTTGAGTTTCATTCCATTTAGGATCGCCAGTTCCTCAAATTTCTCGGATGGCATATTGAAGTGACGGAAAGCGTTCTCCAACGTCATCGCCTGAGGCAATGTTTTGATGCGCACAACATCCGGCTTTCGATTCAGCTTCTCTCCATCTTTCAACTCCTGGAAATTCCGCATGGTCGAAAGGAAAGTGGGCTGAAAGGTTGAGAACTTCGATAATTCAGAGATCCCCGTGAAAGTATAGATGTTGCTTTTGAACTGAATCAATGTTAAGAGCACCCTGAGCGTGCCACCTTCCTGCTTTTGATCTGCGACCATGAGTATGGCGGGCATATCATTGATGTTTTCTTTCTTTGATTCAACCAGGATAAGGCCGTATTGTTTCAAATTGCCATTGGCTGCTTCTTCCAGGGAGGCGCCTTTGGAAAGGGAAAAAATCATCAGCGCATCGCCGGTTTTCGGAGCCATTTGAACCTGTTGCGGGGAATTTTGCAGCAGCCATTCCGCCGGCACCTGAAAGAGAAACTTTAATTCGGGATGATAGAAAACACCTTTCTCAGTGAATCCCTGCCTGGGATCTTCGCCCAGGATTATTCCATCGATTCTTTTCAAATAGCTTTCGCGGCTAACGAGCGGGTCTTTCAACTTCAATTTCCTTTTCCATTCTTCAGCATTTTTTGCTACCGTCGCGTGTCGCTCTGCAGGAGATGGATGCGTTGACAAAAAGTTGGGTATTGCGCCTCCGCCTCCGGCAGCTTGTTGACGCTCCAGCGTAGTGAAAAACTCGGCCATCTCGGAAGCATCGTAGCCGATGCGTGAAGAATATTCCACACCTAACCCATCGGACTGTCGCTCGTCGTCACGGCTGAATTTCATTAGTGCAAGCTGCACCCCCTGCGAAAGAGGGTCCATAAATTTAACGAGTTCCGGTACCGCTAACACCCCAGCAATCATTCCCAGCTGTCCCAGCGTGGCATTTCGTTGCTGGATCACCGAATGCCGGGCAGTGACATGCCCTAACTCATGACCCAGGACCCCCGCAAATTCAGCTTCGTTATTGAAGTGGGCCATGATTCCCCGTGTGAAATATACATAGCCACCCGGGAGAGCAAAGGCATTAACTACGGGTGAATCCACGATTTTGAATTCATAAGAGAGCTTTGGGCGGTGCGAGATGGCGGCCATCGCTAGTCCTTTTTTCATGATGAATTCCTGAAGGGCCGGGTTGTTGTACAAACCGTATTGCGCTAACACCTGCGGATCCGCCTGCTTCCCCATGGCAATCTCTTGTTCAGTCGACATGAGAACGACCTGTTTCTTGCCGGTCACTGGATTAACCGCACACGCGGAGAGCATGATAAGGCCGATTGCAATACCAATTTTCCGTTTTGATACTATTCTTTTCATAACATCCCCACCTCTTTCTACGACAGCAAAAACAAGGCCACAGGCCTGGAGGAGCTTCAGGCGATTGGCGCATTGCCAAGCTGAAAGAAATCCAGCGAGGATGGGTGAATTACTTCCGCATGGGAAGCATTCAAGTCAAACTCAAGGAGATCGACGGTTGGCTGCGCAACAGACTGGGGTACTGCATCTGGGAAGACTGGAAGAAAACCGAACGGCGCTAACGTTGGTGCATGTGACGTAGTGCGGCATAGGAGCTAAAGCCAAATGACGAAGGAATGGCTTTAGCGACCTGCTGCGTTCTGTCCCACACACCAAAACTAAATTATGAAACTAAAACTACAATGCAACACCGAACCAGCACTATGGCACAAGCATTTTGTGTGTGCCCAGCACGGCACAACTACTTTCCAGCCGGGAAATTAGTTTGATTATCCAAAGGGTGCAAGTCCCTTGTGTGCACAGCATTGATGCGCATTAGCAAGCTGCAAGGTTGTCAGGAGCGATCCTGGAACTGAAGGAAGCAGGACTGCAACGATCTGTACTGACGAATAGAAACTATATAAGAGGCATGTTTACCCGGGTGAGTTAGCACATCTTAACGAAGCCCTTCAGGTGCATAGAGTAAGCATGTAGATGTAGCAGCGATAGATCGAAGGATAAGCGCCTTACCTGGGGAGATCTCCTGATGTCGGGAACATTAAGGAGAAGTCAGCCGAGGTCATAGTAGTTGGAAGTAACGAGCTGTCACCGCGAGGGAAAAGGCAGAAGTCTCATAATCCAATGAAGGACTGAACATTAAGTTGTTCCAAATGCTGTAAGGATCCCGATTTATCGGGAAGCCTTGCGTTAAGCGGAACAGAGAACCAAAGTAGTAGTAAGATGATTGAAAAGGTAGTCAACCGAAAGAACATGCTGAAAGCATATCGCCAGGTCGTGTCGAACGGAGGTTCGGCGGGCGTAGATGGTATGTCGGTTAAAGAGCTGTCCAGTCACCTGAAAGAAAACAGGGACATGATAGTAACGGCAATGATCAATGGAAAATATCTTCCACAATTCATCTTAGGGTAGCAATACCCAAGAGCAACGGGAAGAAGCGCCTGCTTGGCATTCCTACCGTAACGGATCGTTTGTTACAACAAGCGGTCAATCAAGTGATAGGCCCAAAGTTTGAGGCTGAGTTTAAAGAACACAGCTACGGCTTTCGTCCGAATCGCAATGCACATCAGGCAGTTCAGCAAGCACAGAAAAACATCCATGAAGGCTATGATCACATTGTGGACATAGACCTGAAAAGTTTTTTTGACGAAGTGGATCATTGTATTTTGTTGCAACTGCTGTACGGCAAGGTAAAATGTCGCCTGACGCTACGCCTGATACGCAAATGGTTGAGGGCCCCGATATTAATAAAGGGGAAACTGAC
>JANYKP010000162.1 GCA_025358195.1 Cyclobacteriaceae bacterium | reverse complement strand
CTGTAATAGACTGACCACGTGAGTATTTGAGGGGGACTTTTAGCTGATTAGCCATGTATCCCAATTGGCGATGATGCTGATCACCACTACCAGCAACAGAATAATCGAAATCAATTTGTGAAGCCACTCCATTCGGTATTTACGCCAGGCGACCAGTCCAACCAACACAAAAAGTGAAATGATTACAAGCTGATCCGCATTGAAACCATCCACGATCACATTGGCAATGACAGAAAGGACATTGAGGATCATCACACAGAGAAAGAACTTTCTGAAGTTGGCGTAATAAAACCGCTTCAGGTCGATGATGCCTTCTTCAAAGTTGAAAGGAAATAGTATCCTCGCAAGGATGAAGAGGTTGACGGGGTACAGAATAAAAAACAGAAAGGTGGGTAATCTCCAGGTCTCAAACCCACGAAGAGTAAGATAGGTTATCCACCATTCTTGAATATGAAGCACAAAAACCAGCACGATCCAGAGCAGGTGCGGCCAGTATAATTTTACCTTCTCCCATTGATGAACCAGATCGGCTACGCCCGTCATAATCTGCGTGATACCCAGACCAAGAATGATCGAGATTAGGACAGAAACGTAATCGAAAGGCGTCATGGCGTGCTGAAATTTAAGAAGAAAAAAATAGTTTAAACCAAATCTAAATTGGATATTGAAGGGCTTCTGAAAAATCTAAATGGCGCTTGCGGAGCAAGATAACAACACATTTTAGGCGACATAAACATTCATGCCAAAGCCCAAAAATATATTTGAAATAATGACATCGGGGTGTAGATTTGTGCACCTCCGTATAAAAAGCGGAAGCCTAACCCACATGACGAAGCGATTGACCTCCGGTTTCTCTACTTGTGTTTTGCCCTTTCTTATCTGTTGTCTACTTCTTACATGCTCTGTTCAAGCTCAGGAAATTCCGTCCACCCCCGCGGCCATTAGTGCCGGAGAGGCGCTGTTCAAAGGCAACTGTAAAACGTGCCATAAGATTCATGAGAAATATACTGGCCCCGCACTGGCAGGCGTAGAGGGCCGTGTGCCTTCCATCGGTTGGGTACTAAACTGGGTGAAGAACCCCGCCAAATTAATTGCCAGCGGCGATGAGTATGCCAATAAGATTTACGCTGAAAATAACAAGAGCCAGATGACGGCCTTCACCGGCTATAAAGACGATCAGATACTCAGTATCCTGGCATATATAAAATCAGAAGCGGCAAAACCGGTCGCCGACCCTAATGCAACGAAAGTTGGTGAGCAAGTGGCCGGTGGTGGAGGCGGCGGTGTGCCGACGGCGTACTTGGACGCCATCCTCGTCGGGATGATCATTATCCTCATTCTCCTGGTAGTGATTCTCGCACTCATTATCAATGCCTTGCGCAAATTTCTGGATCAGAAAGAACTTAGTTCCGAGGATCGTGAAGTGGTAAATGCTCCTTTTACTTTTAATACCGTGTCCAGAAGCCCGGGCTTTATCTTCATTGTGATTTTTATAGTAAGCGCCATCGTCTTTAAGACCGTGATCGACGGACTCTTTTCCATTGGCGTCCAGCAAGGTTATCAACCGAAGCAGCCCATCGCTTTCTCACATAAGATTCATGCTGGCCAATATGAAATCGAATGTAAGTATTGTCACACCGGTGCGGCCAAGGGAAAACAAGCGAACATCCCCACCACGAATATATGTATGAACTGCCACTTGCAGATCAAGTCGGGGGCTATCACCGGTGAGGGAGAGATTGCTAAAATCTATTCGGCTGCGGGTTTTGATCCACTCACCTCAACCTATTCAGGCAAGACCAAGCCGGTAGAGTGGGTACGTATTCACAATCTTCCCGACCTGGCGTACTTCAACCACTCGCAGCATGTGAACGTTGCCGGTGTTGTGTGCCAGACCTGTCACGGACCGATCCAGGAGATGGATGTCGTTAAGCAGTACTCTTTATTAACCATGGGCTGGTGTATCGATTGCCATCGCAAGACGGATGTGAATACCAAAGGCAATGCGTACTATGATAAACTCATGGAGCTGCATAACAATAAGAGTTTTAAGGTGGAAGAAATCGGAGGGTTGGAATGTTCAAAATGTCACTATTGATCAGGATCAGGATTTAAGGAATTGCAGGATTGTCAGGATTCGGGATTTTAAGGATTATAGGATATAAGAAGATTAAAAGATAAAGGAACGACCAAACTCTATGGGTACCACTAAAAAGATATATTGGAAAGGACTGGAGCAACTCAGGAATGATCCCGCTTACGTAAAGAATGCTGACAAGGAATTTGTCAATGTAGGTATGGAAGAGGATCCCGGTCACTCCCGTAGGGATTTTCTGAAAATGATGGGCTTCAGCGTAGCGGCGGTTTCGCTTGCCGCTTGTGAGACTCCCATTCGAAAAGCTATTCCGTTTGTAAATAAACCCATGGATGCCGACCCAGGTATTCCTAATTATTATGCCTCCAGTTATGTGAACGGAGGAGACTATTGTAGCATTTTAGTAAAGACCCGTGATGGTCGTCCCATAAAAATAGAAGGCAATACAACGTCAAGTGTTACAAAAGGAGGTACCAGCGCCCAGGTGGAGGCTTCTGTTCTTTCCTTATATGACAATTATAGGCTTCGTGGCCCCCGGATCGCTGACAAAGCATCGGATTGGGAAACGATAGACAAAGAAATTATAGCCAAGCTGACGGAAGTCGCCAGCAAAGGGGGACAAATACGGATTGTGAGCAATACGATTCTTAGCCCAAGTACGAAAGCAACCATCGATAAATTCAAAGCAAAGTATCCAACGACCCAGCACATTCAATACGATCAGATTTCCTACTACGGAATGATGAAAGCCAATGAAACATGTTTTGGCTCCATGTTCATTCCGTCGTATGATTTCAGTAAAGCAAAGATCATTGTAAGTTTAGGCGCCGATTTTCTCGGCACCTGGCTTTCTCCGATTGAGTTCACAAAACAATATGCGATTAACCGGAAGATTGATGAAGATCATCGTGAAATGTCACGTCATTATCAGTTTGAATCTAATTTTTCTTTGACTGGCGCCAACGCAGACTACCGCACGGCGATCCGACCTTCACAAGACGGACTGGTAGCTGCTCAACTTTATAATCTGATTGCCGAAAAAGCGGGAAAATCAAAACTTAGTGCGGGGATCGAACAAACCAATAACCTGGATAAGGCGGCAGAAGATCTTTGGGCAAGTAAGGGCAACGCTCTTGTCATTTCTTCTTCCAATGACAAAGCAGTACAGACAGTCGTGAACGCGATTAATGACATGCTCGGCAATTATGGAAGTACCATTCTTCCAAACTTGCCAGTCAATTTCCGTCAGGGAAATGATGAAGCAATGTCTGCTTTTATAGGTGACGCAGAAGGGGGTAAGCTCGATGCTGTTATTTTTTATAACTGCAATCCGGTCTATGATCATCCAATGGGTGCAAAATTAGCCTCCGCTCTTAAAAATATCGCGCTTACTGT
>JANYKP010000105.1 GCA_025358195.1 Cyclobacteriaceae bacterium | reverse complement strand
CCAGGATGGTGGAAGGGGGAGAGGACGTAAAATTTATTGCACGAAGGCTCGTTATTCTAGCCTCGGAAGACATTGGAAATGCCAACCCTACTGCCCTCGTTCTGGCCACGAGCGCTTTTCAAGCGGTAAACATAATCGGTTATCCGGAAGCAAGTCTCATTCTCAGCCAATGCACGACATACCTGGCCACTTCGCCCAAAAGCAACTCCAGTACGGTTGCCATTGGTGGCGCTATGAATAAGGTCCATGAAACCGGAGACCTCCCAGTGCCGTTGGCAGTAAGAAATGCGCCGACCAAATTGATGAAAGACTTGGGTTATGGAAAGGAATACAAGTATGCTCACAGTTTTAAAGATAACTTTGTAAACATGGAATTTTTGCCGGAACAACTTGCCGGACATAAGTTTTACGATCCAGGCAACAATCCGCGGGAAGAGGAGATAAGGAATTTTCTAAAAAAATTGTGGAAGGAGAAGTATGGCTATTGAAACTTGTGCTGGGTACTGGGTACTGGGTGCTGGCTTGTCGAAAGCCTTTGCCGACACATTGATTTTTGCAGGTTTCCAAATGACCAGGCCGCAGAACCCAGCACCCAATACCCCATGCAACGCTTAATCTTCGAATACTCACCAGCTTATTTTTTTGCGTGCCTTGTGTTGGGTGCTGGCTACGCTTTTCTGTTGTACTCTTCACGGTACAGTTGGACCAAATCATTGAATCGTTTTCTTTTCGCGATTCGCACCGTGCTCGTCATATCCTTGATGCTTTTGTTGTTAGGGCCTATTTTAAAAAATACAGAAAATATTTTTGAGAAACCATCGCTAGTTATCCTGGTGGATAATTCAAAGTCGGTGAAAGAGGCCACAGACACAGCCCGGCTAATCTCACATTTACAGGCGGTGGGTGACGAATTAAAAAAGCAAAATCGTGAAATAGAATGGAGTGGACTGAACGGGTTGACGGATCGTATTCATTTTGCAGGGAGTACATCGGATCTTGCCACCGCTTTACGGGAAACCATTAATCGGTATGAAGGAAAAAATCTGGCAGGGATCGTACTCGTCTCGGATGGGATTTATAACAATGGCCTTTCGCCGTTGTATCTGCCGCTCCGTGTACCCGTGTACACGATCGGCGTTGGCGATACTACGGATCGGGCAGACATCGTGCTTAAAAATGTGGCGTATAACCGAATTGTCTATCAGGGAAATAAATTTCCTTTACGGGCTGAATTAGGAATTATCGGACTTCCCGATCAGGAGATAACGGTGTCGGTACTTCAGCAAGGCAAGATGTTGCAGCAGCAGAAAAAAAACTCGGGCACAAAATCGGTCCTTGACTTTGATTTTCAACTGGATGCGGGCACACAGGGTATTCAGCGACTGGAGGTGCGGGTGGAGAGTCTGCCGCGTGAGACCAACCTTAAAAACAACCGTGCCAGTGCGTTTGTGGAAGTGGTGGAAGGGAAAAAGAAAATCTTATTAATTGCCCGGTCACCACACCCAGACATAAAAGCGCTGAGAACCGTAGTTGAAAAAAACTCCAACTATGAAATGATGGTGCACATACCGGGAGTAAAAGAGTCCGATCCGGCTTTTCTCCAGCCTGGCAAAGTCGATCTAATCATTGCTCATCAAGGCCCGGATGTAGAAGGCAAAACAACAGCACTACTCACTGCTTTTTTAAATGCAAAAACATCCGCACTAATCGTCATTGGGCAAAAAACATTATTGCGCGCATTGCCAACGGTGGGGGTAGCGGTCAATTTTGATCCGTCAACTCAACGCGACGAAGTGCAGCCAGTACTCAATCCCAATTTTCATGATCTTGGATTTTCAGATGACCTGAATACGAATATCACCCGATACCCACCCGTGTTCGTTCCGTTTGGTAAATTTTCTTTTCCTGCTACTGCCAAAATCATCTTGCATCAACGCATCGGAAGTGTGATCACCGAACGACCGTTGCTGTACACCGTTGAAGACGACCGCCAGAAGCTCGCGGTATTGATTGGCGATGGTATCTGGAAATGGCGCCTGAGTGAATTCCAGGAAACTGAAAAGACCAATTCTTTTGATGAATTATTTTCCAAGCTCTTGCAATATCTCAGCACGCAGGATGACCGTCGCAAGTTCCGCTGCTTTCCGCTGCAGCAAGAGTTTACCAGTGATGGCCCGGTTGTTATGGAGAGTCAGGTGTACAACGATCTCTATGAACCTGTATTTGGAAATACAATCGACCTGGAGCTTCGGGATGAACAGGGGAAACTAACCAACTACCGGTATGTGACGGGCCCCGGCAACAGTCGCTATCGCATCGGTGGACTTAAGGAGGGTGTTTACCGTTACAAAGCCACAACCGAAGTGAAAGGGAAAAAGGAAGAAGTACGAGGAGAATTTCTATTGACGGAGCAGAATCAGGAAGCACAAAACCTCACCGCCGATTTTGGGTTGCTGCGTAAACTAGCCGAGAATACCGGCGGAAAATTTTATAAGCTCACGGATGCAAACCGGTTGCCTTCGGATCTTTCTGGTGAACAAGCCAAAAGTTTAATTCATTCCGAAGAATCATTTCACCCGCTGATTAATTTAAAAGCAGTGTTTTTCCTGTTACTCGCACTTATCTCGCTGGAGTGGTTTATTAGGAAGTATATGGGTGCGTATTGATTTATTTAGACAATCCTAACAAAAAAAAGGCGGTATCACCGCCTTCTATTAATCCTGTTAATCCTTTAATCTGTAAATCCTGATCAACTTTTCTCCTTCGAAGACGCCTTTGCCTTCTTCAATTTGATCGTAAGGGTTTCTGCATTTCCATCGTGGTCAGCCAGAATCGTACCGCCTTCCTCAATCTCGCCTTTCAGAATTTCTTCTGCAACCGGGTCTTCCAGGTATTTTTGTATGGCCCGGTTCAGCGGACGTGCACCGAATTGGTGGTCATATCCTTTTTCAGCAAGGAAATCCTTGGCTTTTTCCGTGAGTTCTACATGATAGCCAAGTGCCAAAATGCGGGTAAATAGTTTACCCAACGTTAGGTCGATGATCTTGTGAATGTTTTCACGCTGCAGCGAGTTGAAAATGATCACATCATCCAGGCGGTTGAGAAATTCCGGTGAGAAGGCTTTCTTCAATGCGCTTTGAATGGTGCTCTTCATGATCTCCTCTTCATTCGCTTGCTTGGATTTGGATGCAAAGCCGATACCTGCACCAAAGTCTTTCAAGTCACGAACGCCAATATTGGAAGTCAGAATGATGATGGTGTTCCGGAAATCAACCCGACGACCCAAACCATCGGTAAGGATTCCGTCATCGAGCACCTGAAGCAAAATATTGAAGACATCCGGATGGGCCTTTTCGATTTCGTCGAGCAGTACAACGCTGTACGGTTTGCGTCTTACCTTTTCCGTCAGTTGTCCGCCTTCTTCATAACCAACGTAGCCGGGAGGCGCTCCTACCAGTCGTGATACGGAGAATTTCTCCATGTATTCACTCATGTCAATGCGCACCAATGCATCTTCTTTATCGAAGAGGTACATCGCCAGCACTTTGGCTAGCTCTGTTTTTCCAACACCGGTCGGGCCGAGAAAGACAAATGATCCGATTGGCTTTCTGGGATCTTTCAATCCTACACGTGTGCGTTGGATGGCTCTTGTAAGTTTTTTAATAGCGTCCTCCTGACCGATGATCTTGGCGCCAAGTTCGTTAGCCATGCCCAGGAGTTTGTTGCTTTCTTTTTGAGCAATCCGGTTCGTAGGTATGCCCGTCATCATACCGATGACATCTGCTACATTATCTTCTGTCACGGTGTATTTCTCCGTGCGCGTCTTTTCTTCCCAGCGCGCTTTTGCCAGGTCCAGCTGTTCAATTAATTTTTTTTCTTTATCGCGAAGCTGAGCAGCTTCTTCATATTTCTGACTTTTTACCACGCGGTTCTTTTCTTTCTTCACATCTTCGATCGCGTCTTCATACTTCACGATGTCTTCCGGCACATGAATATTGTTCATGTGCACGCGTGCCCCCGCTTCGTCCAGTACGTCAATGGCCTTGTCCGGTAAGAAACGGTCGCTGATATAGCGGTCCGAAAGTTTTACGCACGCATCGATTGCTTCCTTCGTGTAATTGACGTGATGGTGGTCTTCGTATTTCTCTTTTATATTGTCCAAAATCTGGATAGTTTCTTCCACCGTAGTGGAATCCACCATTACTACCTGGAACCTTCGGGCCAATGCGCCGTCTTTTTCAATATATTGTCTGTACTCATCCAGCGTCGTCGCGCCAATGCATTGGATCTCACCTCGTGCCAACGCCGGCTTGAACATATTCGAGGCATCGAGTGAACCCGAGGCACCGCCTGCACCGACGATGGTATGAAGTTCGTCAATGAACAGAATAACATCCTGAGACTTCTCCAACTCATTCATGACGGCCTTCATGCGTTCTTCAAACTGACCGCGGTATTTCGTGCCGGCCACCAGGGATGCCAAATCAAGGGTCACCACGCGTTTGCCAAACAATACGCGTGATACTTTTTTCTGAATGATTCGAAGAGCGAGACCTTCAGCAATTGCTGTTTTGCCGACACCCGGTTCACCAATCAAAATTGGGTTGTTCTTTTTCCGGCGGGATAAGATTTGTGCCACGCGCTCAATTTCTTTTTCACGACCCACGATAGGGTCCAGTTTATTGTCTTCGGCCAACTTGGTGAGATCGCGACCGAAATTATCCAGCACGGGTGTGCGGGATTTTTCAACGCCTTTTTTCTCTTTTCCAGGGTTGCCAGGGCCGGAACCTCCCGCATTACCAAACATCTTGGAAGAGTCATCATCCGGATCATCGGTATCTTGTGATGCCATGGGCTGATCATGTTGATACTCGAGCATTTCTTTCACTACATCGTAAGCCACGTCAAATTTGTTTAAGATCTGGGTTGCGAGATTATCTGGATCACGCAGGATGGAGAGCAATAAATGCTCAGTGCCGATCAGCTGCGCTTTGAATACCTTCGCTTCGAGGTACGTGATCTTCAGTACCTTTTCCGAAGCGCGGGTCAACGGAATATTCGAAAGATTTTTTATTTGATGAGTTGC
>JANYKP010000061.1 GCA_025358195.1 Cyclobacteriaceae bacterium | reverse complement strand
TTTCTTGCACAGGAATTTAATAAAGGCTTATCATATTGACTATATTTTTGCTAGTGATGAATTTATTAGTTCCCTCAAGCACTTATCAATCGGACAGCATGATAAATGGATTGTGACGAGTGACCATATGCCCGTGTTTTGTGAGTTGTAAGAATTTGATTAATAATTGAAATCCGGTGAATACGGTACTTGTGCATAACAAAGTGCATGATCAATAAGGATCGTGAGTTTTCCCCTTATGGAGCATTAAAATCACTTGATTGATATTTTAATTTCTATTAAAGGCTCTTAAAAAAAATGAGATACTTAGCTTTTAGAGAAGGTAAAATTAGAAGTGCATTAAACTCAAAAATGAAATCAATGAACATTCAAAATATTTTTTTAATTATTTCGTTAATATTTTTAACCAACTGTCAGAACAAGAAAACATTTGTTATTCCTGAAACGGACGCAGATAATGGCGGCCTGTTTTTACCGGATGGATTTGGTGCATTGGCGGTAGCCGATAGTGTGGGACCTACCAGGCATTTGGCAGTCAATGACAACGGTGACATTTATGTGAAGTTGCGTCTTATCGAAGGAGATTCAGGAAATGTTGCATTACGGGATACCAACAACGATGGCCGGGCGGATATTTTTCAACGCTTTGGTGATTACCCAAATGACGGAAGTTTTGCAACTGAAATGCGGATACACAATGGTTATTTATATTTTAGTTCGGAACTGGTGGTGTACCGACAAAAATTAACAGCCACCCAATTAATCCCGGACGGAAAACCGGAAGTAATAGTAATAGACCATCACCCCATTCAATGGCATAATGCCAAGTCATTGGCTTTCGATAATCAGGGTGGTATGTATGTTACCTTTAGTGCCCCAACAAACATCTGTGAGGTTTGGGTTCCAAACAAGGGCTACTCAACACCCTACCCCTGCCCGCAATTAAATGACCAGGCCGGTATTTGGAAATTCGATGAAAATAAAATGAACCAGCACCAATCCGATGGTCAACGATTTGCAACAGGATTGAGAAGTGTTGTAGCCATTTCCTGGAAGGAGGAGGATAATAGTTTGTATGCGGTGCTGCATGGAAGAGATTGGTTACATAAAAATGCCCCGCAATATTATACTCCCTGGCAAAACGCCGTTTTACCGGCAGAAGAGTTTATAAAAATAGAGGAAGGCGATAACTTCGGCTGGCCCTATAGTTTTTACGACCCATTTAAACATAAAAGAATGGTAGCGCCGGAATACGGAGGGGAAGGTCCCCGGGAAGTAAAGGACTTTGTAGATCCAATTATGGGACTACCTGCGCACTGGGCACCGAACGATTTGTTGTTTTACAAAGGCAATCAATTTCCTGCACGATATAAAAAGGGTGCCTTTATTGCATTTCATGGATCAACCAATCGGACACCGTATCCTCAAGCAGGATATATTGTGGCATTCATCCCTTTTGAGGAAGGAAAACCAACGGATAAATTGGAAGTGTTTGCAGATGGTTTTGCCGGAGTAGACACTATTGCCAACATGAGCGATGCCAAGTACAGACCCATGGGCTTATCAGAAGGACCGGATGGCTCTTTGTACATATCTGAATCTAAAAAAGGTAAGATATGGCGTATCATATTTAAAGCAGATCCAACAAAATTTGGGGAAGAGCAGCTTGTCAACATGGAAAAAAGGAAATCAAGAACGTATCTTAAAACACCTGATGAAAAAGCAGATAATTTATCTTTAAAGTAACCTATCCATCATGACCATATTCCGAACGGCGATAATCTTGTTGTTATTTACATCCTGCGGAGACAGAATTGAAAGAGAAAAACTAATTGGACGGTATGTATGGAATGATGGCCGGATTGACACGTTAGAATTGCGAGCCGACGGGACGTATGAGTATTGGACATTTAAACCGGGACGAAAGTTGGCAAATTCAGGAAAATGGAAATTAAATTCAACATTGAACGAGGTTGAGTTTGAGAAAGAGAATTTCCCCTTTTTGAGAAACCACGTTCCTGAGGGGAGTTGGTTTTCGCGACCAAGATCAAAGGACAATGAAGTTCATCTAATGTATGCAACTGATAGCGATATCTATTTAAAACAAATTAAGGGAGAGTGAGGAATTGAACGCCCGCTAACAATTGCATATAATCAATGACGGTACATAAAACACGACGACATTAAAGCGAGAGCAGGACGGGGCCGTCAACTCAGATGTTTTATGCAATGGCGGAGTGAAAATGCTTACAATAAAAAAACCTGGCCATTTATAACCAGGTTTTTTTTTGCGTCCAGGCATGCGATCTACTTCTTTATGAACGTGTAGTACAACCCAATATTAAAAACCGCACGAGAACCATTGCCCTGGCTCAGGCTGCTGTTTCCAACGGTATTGACGCCAAAATCGAAACTTGAACTACTTCCGGAGTCATTGCCCCCCGTCTTGTTATTTACCGACTGGTAACCCATCAAGCCGTACTGTCCAACGGCCGTAAAACGAGGCGACAAGGCATACGCGATTCCTACTCCGAGCCTTACGCCAAATCCGGATTGAGTGAACTCCACGGTTGGCGAGTAAACGGTCGTCCTGCTGGAAGTATAGTTCAAATACAGTCCGGCGAACGTGCTGAAGTTATCCGTGATCTTGAAGAACTTTCTTCCATACACCGTGGGACTGAAATTCGTTGAACTTTCCAACTTGTTGTTGTCGTTCTTCTGGGATGAGCCGCCCAGTCCCAGCACAAAGCCAAGTTGAATATCGTCCTTCAAAAATGTACCCACCTCAGGTCCAAATGCCCAGCCTGACGTAACTGTCTTGAAGCCACTGGCGGTCTTGGAGGTATTTGAGGTAAACCCGCCCACGCCACCAACATACCAGTTTCCCTTTTGTGCCATCGAAATCATGGACGAGGCTACTAATGCCATAATAAATAGTGCTCTTTTCATAGGTTGGGTAAATTTATAGTTAAGTTTTGCAATTGATTTAGTTTTTCTTTGCAGGCATTTGTGATTCTTCGGAGTAAAAATAGGCAAATAATTCTTTTTAGTTTCTTGCTGCTGACAAGCAACTACGTTGACAGTAATGCAGTTGAATAACCAAGTTGTGTTTATATGAAAT
This sequence comes from Cyclobacteriaceae bacterium, assembly GCA_025358195.1. Lineage (GTDB taxonomy): Bacteria > Bacteroidota > Bacteroidia > Cytophagales > Cyclobacteriaceae > ELB16-189. Next base: position 4,196 of record JANYKP010000061.1, on the reverse strand, counting down.
TTCTACTTAGACTTAAACATTGGCAATTATTTTTAATTACTTTGGGGACTACCCATCATCAGGTTTTCGCACATAATTTTAAAAGATGAGACTGACTGAATAAAACCCCGTAAAAATATTTGAATGAAAAATTGCGCCACCCAACTTCGAAATTCAGTCATTGGGCTGCGCTAGATATTATATCTTGAAAGTTTACAATCAACCATGAACTATTCCGACCAAAACCGCCATCGTTCCGTATTGAAAAAGATCGCCCGAAAGGCGTTGACGGACAGAGAGTTTCTTCCAGATTTCTCAACACAAGCCCTTCAAGAGCTTACTGAAATAAATAATCCTGCCTCGGACATCGGCGATGCTCAGCGTGATCTCCGAAACCTGCTCTGGTGCTCTATCGACAACGACGATTCGCTGGACCTGGATCAGCTTACGTTTGCCGAAGCCCTGCCAGCGGGGGCAGTTAAAATCCTTGTTGCTATTGCCGACGTTGATGCATTGGTGAAAAAGCAATCGGCGCTGGACGATCATGCCCGGCAAAATACCACCTCCATCTACACGGCCGGTGGAATTTTTCCCATGCTCCCGGAGAAACTTTCTACTGACCTCACTTCGCTGAAGTTTGATGCTGATCGCCAGGCACTGATCATCGAGATTATGGTCGCTCCCGATGGCAGTGCTCAGAATTTTACTATCTACACGGCGCTTGTTCGCAATCGCGCTAAGCTGGCCTATAACAGTCTGGACGCCTGGCTGGAGAATACAGGACCGATGCCCAAAGCGTTAGTCTCCGTTCCCGGACTTGACGCCAACCTTCGCCTCCAGGATCAGGTGGCTCAAAAATTGAAAGTACGCCGGCAAGAGCACGGTGCCCTTCACTTGCAGATCACGGAAGCACGCGCTGTTTTTGATAATGACGTGCTGGTTGACTTGCAAGCGGAAACCACTAACCGGGCGAAAGAACTCATTGAGAATTTCATGGTCCTGGCCAATGGTGTTACGGCACGATACCTGGTCGCAAAAAAATTTCCAACTCTGAGGCGCGTGGTCCGCATACCGAAAGATTGGGACAGGATCGTGGAGCTGGCCCATGAACAAGGCTTTGATTTGCCAAAGACTCCAGACTCCAAGGCGTTGGATGGATTTCTTCTCTTCGCGGAAGCAAAAGACAAGGTTCGCTTTCCCGACATCTCGCTCAGCGTCGTGAAACTTTTAGGCAGCGGCGAATATGTTGTGAACCTTCCGGGCGAGGCTCCCATTGGGCACTTCGGACTAGCCGTGAAAGATTATTCTCATTCCACAGCACCCAATCGCCGATACCCTGATGTCATTACGCTACGGTTATTGAAAGCAACATTGGGTGGTCTTCCGGTGCCGTACACCAACAATGAATTGAAAGCGCTGGCAACACATTGTACCGAAAAGGAAGATGATGCGAAAAAAGTTGAGCGGCAGGTACGGAAATCAGCCGAAGCCATGTTGCTCGAACACCAGATAGGAAAACAGTTTGATTCAATTGTTACGGGCGCATCCGCCAAAGGAACGTGGGTGCGTTTATTCCATCCACCGGTAGAAGGAAAACTGGTTCAAGGTTTTCATGGCATGAAAGTAGGACAGCAGGTGCGGGTGCAATTAATTCATACGGAGGTGGAGCGGGGATTTATTGATTTTAAGAAAGTTTAAATAAGGACTTCCTTCACATAACATGGTTTCGGGAGCTTCAACTTTCATTGGCCTCATTCATCAACTATTTTTCAGTAAGATGCCCGTTTTAACTACCTTAAAATCAAAATTCAAACTCAATCTTTCCCTCTCCCTCTCCTCTGGAAAGGGTCGGGGTGAGGCCGCACTACCATGAAAATACCGCCGCTACTTTTCATTTGCCTAACCACTTTCATTACGACTCATTCACAACCCTCGATCCGCCGGGTTGATCCGCCCAACTGGTGGATCGGGATGAAAAACCCGAATGTACAATTATTGGTATATGGACCGAACGCCGGAACACTTACGTACACCATTAATTATCCCGGGGTTACGCTGGTGAAAATCAACAAAGTTGAAAATCCGAATTATGCGTTTCTGAACTTGAAGATGACTCCTTCTGCAAAAGCTGGAATGCTCAAGATTGTTGGTCAATCTGGAGGTCAATCGATTATACAGCAATATGAGTTGAAAGCGCGCACGAACGAACCCAAAGGAAGCGGCGTGAGATCTGCGGATTTAATCTACCTGATTATGCCGGATCGTTTTGCCAACGGAGATCCGTCAAACGATAAATTCGACACCATGCTCGACCCTGCTGCGGACCCAAAAAATCCATACTTAAGGCACGGTGGCGATCTCAAAGGCATTGAGGATCATCTGAATTACTTGCAGGAATTAGGAGTCACGGCACTTTGGCTTACACCAGTGATTGAAAACGACGAGGTATTAAAAAAGGAAGGACCCGACAGGATGCAAGCGGGTTATCACGGCTATCACTTCACGGATCATTATCAGGTTGACCGCCGCTTTGGCGGAAACGAAGGTTACATCCAGTTTTCAAAAGCTGTTCATCAACGGGGCATGAAGGTGATTCAGGATGCCGTCTATAATCACGTCAGCGATGACCATTGGATGTACAAAGACCAACCAACGAAGGACTGGTTTAACAATTGGCCCGTCTACACGAACAGCTCCCACAAGGAACAACCGCTATTTGATCCGCACAGTGCGGCAATCGATCGGGATGTTATGTTAGACGGTTGGTTTACGCCGTTCCTCCCGGACTTCAATCAGCGCAATCCCTTCCTGGCAAACTATTTAATTCAACATGCGATCTGGTCCATGGAAATGTTTAACCTCGATGCCTGGCGTATTGACACCTACAAATACAACGACCAGCCTTTTATGAACCGTTGCAATCAGGCGCTCCTTACCGAGTATCCAAACATTTTGCTCTTTGGCGAATCCGTGGCTTCCAGTCCGCTTAGTCTTTCTTATTTTGTTAAAAGCAATGTGAATTACCCATTCAAAAGCAACCTGCCGGGTGCAAATGATTTTCCATTGAACTATGCTTTCAATGATGCCCTGCGGCAAAACTTCGGGTGGGATGAAGGCGTGAGCCGCGTGTATCAGATCATTTCACAAGACGCCGTATATGCTGATCCCATGAAGCTGGTGACACAACTCGACAATCACGACATGGACCGCTACCTCTCCACCATTGGGGACGATTTTAATAAATACAAAATGGGGGTGACGTGGCTCTTTACGACTCGCGGTATCCCATCGTTGTATTACGGAACGGAAATTCTAATGAAGAATATCAAGGTCCCTACTGACGCTGAAGTGCGCAAGGATTTTCCGGGAGGTTTTCCCGGCGATGGAGAAAGCAAATTCACGAGAGAAGGCCGGAATCAAAAAGAAAATGAAGCCTTCGATTTCGTCAGCAAACTTGCCAATTACCGGAAAAACACGCCGGCGCTGCATTCCGGGAAACTCATGCAGTATGTGCCCTGGGAGGGTGTGTATGTCTACTTCCGGTATGATGCGACCAATACCATTATGATTGCTACCAACACTGCGGACAAAGAGATGAGTCTTGAAACCGCTCGCTTTACGGAACGGATGAAAGGCTTTAGTGGTGCAAAGAATGTGATTACAAATGAACTCATCAACGACCTGTCGCGGATGAAACTTCCTGCTAAAACGGCGATTGTATTGGAGTTGATAAAGTAAGGCTTTGCAATATAAAGCGTGTTTATGTTGTGCCACTCAACATTAACACATTAGCACATTAACACATAAGCACCCTGCTCACTGTCTTTGACCAACCAAATCTTTGTAGCTGATGAGTTGTATGCCTTTTTGTTTAATGTAGGTCTTAACTTTCTCACTAGTAAACATTTCCGTTACCCCCTGCCGGTCAGCGGCAACATTTTCATATCCAACATGAGAAACAGCGCGTAATTCATCATTGTCGAAACCGGGATGCTCAACAAAAAGATAGGTTTTGTCTGCCTTGAGTTTGGCAAGCATCATTAGAATGCTTTGGATCTTCTGTTCGGGAGTAATGTGGGTTCCTTCGTAGCCAACGGGGATTACCTGAAAGTCTTTCGGGTCAATGTCAATTTTGAATTCTTTCGCGAGTCTTTTGGTAAGCGCTCTTACTTCATCGGTGAGGCCGGTGCAATTCATGTGAGAAGACAAATGACTTA
>JANYKP010000035.1 GCA_025358195.1 Cyclobacteriaceae bacterium | reverse complement strand
CTTTAACTTGCCCTAAAGATAAAATAAATTCCATGAGTAAACTGGCCGTTATAACAGGAGGGACCAAGGGTATCGGCAAGGCCATAATTGAGAAATTCGCAGCGCAAAAATTTGATATTGTCACCTGTTCGCGCAATACTGCAGCGTTGACTGCTTTGAAAGATTATTTACAATCTACGTACTCCATTAAAGCCTACGTTTTTACAGCGGATATGTCCGTCCGAAGCCAGGTCCGGTCATTCACTGATTTTGTGACGGACCTTGGACTGCCTATAGAAGTTTTGGTAAATAATGCCGGATTTTTTACTCCAGGGAATATCATGGAAGAGAAGGAGGGAGTACTTGAAAGTATGATTGAATCGAACGTGTACAGCGCGTACTACACCACACGCGGCCTGGCTGCCTCTATGAAGTTAAGGAAGGCCGGACACATATTTAACATGTGCTCCATTGCAAGTCTGAAAGCCTATCCGAATGGAGGATCGTATGCCATTTCAAAATTTGCCATGTTGGGATTCTCAAAAGTCCTGCGGGAAGAATTAATGCACGATAATATCCGCGTAACGGCTGTGCTACCGGGCGCCACCCGAACCTCCAGTTGGGATGGTGTGGAGTTGCCGGACGAGCGATTTATGAAACCCGAAGACGTCGCGGATGCCGTTTTTGGAGCCTTCTCACTATCGCCAAGGAGCGTTGTGGAAGAGATAGTCATTAGGCCCCAGTTGGGAGATATTTGAATTGCCACGGCCTTAAGGCCGTGGCAATTTGATAAAGGTTAACTTTGCACAATAATAAAACGGTGGATTCATCAGTAACTCAACTTCGCCACTACTGCAACAGCCTGGTCCAATATTCCCGTAGGAAAACCAGGGAAGTGAGCATTGGCGGTGTTCGCCTTGGTGGTGATAACCCTATCCGCGTACAATCCATGACGACGATCGATACGATGGACACGCAAGGTTCCATTGACCAAACGATTCGGATGGTTGAAGCCGGTTGTGAATATGTACGCATTACAGCTCCAAGTTTAAAAGAGGCTCAGAACCTGGCAGAAATAAAGAAAGGCCTTCGTGCCCGGGGTTATAGCATTCCGCTGATAGCCGACATTCACTTTACTCCGAATGCAGCTGAGTTGGCGGCCCGCATTGTCGAAAAGGTACGCGTAAATCCAGGCAACTATGCCGACAAAAAGAAATTTGAAGAGATCGATTACACGGATGCATCCTACGAAGCTGAGCTTGCGCGAATCCGTTCAAAATTCACTCCGCTCGTAAAGATTTGTAAAGAGTATGGAACAGCCATGCGGATCGGAACCAATCATGGCTCACTGTCCGATCGTATCATGAGCCGCTATGGCGATACGCCGCTGGGCATGGTGGAGTCAGCACTGGAGTTTTTGAGGATCTGCGAAGACTTGAATTATTATGATATCGTACTCTCCATGAAAGCCAGCAATCCGCAGGTGATGATACAGGCCTACCGGTTGCTGGTACAAAAACTGGATGAAGAGCAATTCCAGCCGTACCCCCTTCACCTCGGTGTAACAGAGGCCGGTGATGGAGAGGACGGCAGAATTAAATCGTCGGTTGGCATCGGCACCCTCCTGGAAGATGGCTTGGGAGATACCATACGCGTATCACTGACGGAAGAACCTGAAGCAGAAGTGCCCATCTGCATCGAATTGGCTGACCGGTATAAGGACCGGCTACCACACGATCCTATTCCGGAGATAAAGCATTATCCGATCAACCCATTTGTGTACACGCGACGGACGACACATGAAGTGGTGAACCTGGGTGGCCACCAGGTTCCGCGCGTCATCGCTGACTTTTCATCTAAAGAAAAGATAACGCCAGCCTCCCTTTTTTCACTGGGCTATCACTATTCGGTCCCGCTCGACAAGTGGAACATTACTGACATGGCCTGCGATTACATTTTCATGGGCGATCAATCGATTGATTTCGAAATACCCGGAACACTCGGACTGATATATAATCACGCGACATGGTTACGTCAACGAGAGCAAATAAGGAGTTATCCTTTCTTAAAAGCGGATGATTATTTGAATGGCGCAGCCACTTCCGATAAAATAAATTTTATTTATGCTTGCCTTAAGGACCTCTCTGGCCCCCTCATTGAAAAACTGAATTCAGACCGGACAGCAGTTTTGTTAATTGACTCCTACAACAAGCATGGCTACGCCGAACAGCGGAGATTATTTGTGGAACTGATAGAACATGAATGCAAAGTACCTGTGGTGATTGGAAGGGCCTACAGGGCACTAACCACTGAAAGGTTGCAGTTATACTCCGCTACAGATATCGGTGGCCTCCTGATTGACGGTTTGGGGGATGGTGTATTTATTGCGGCGGAAGATTGCGGCCCTGACAAAGTCGTTAATGAAACCGCCTTTAATATTTTGCAGGCTACCCGCACCCGCATTTCCAAGACTGAATATATTTCTTGTCCCTCGTGTGGACGAACGTTATTTGATTTGCAAGAGACGACGGCAAAGATTCGCTCACGCACCAATCATCTAAAGGGAATCAAAATTGCAATCATGGGTTGTATTGTAAATGGCCCGGGCGAAATGGCCGATGCGGATTATGGGTATGTCGGTTCGGGCCCTGGTCGCATTACTCTTTACCGGAGCAAGGAAGTGGTTAGAAGAAATGTTCCTGCTGCAGAAGCCGTTGATCAGTTGATAGGATTAATAAAGGAGGATGGAAATTGGATCGGAATAAGCGAAAAATTATAGTCATGGAGAATGATACCAATCGGCCTGTTGAGAAAAAAGATCTGTGGAATTTTCGTAAGTTTTTTTCATTGGGCGAAGTGGGAGGTTATTTCTTCCGGAAAAAAGATCCCAACCGTCCGTTGAATGTAAATATCAGGATCATGCACGGCATCAATAAAATTTCCATTATCGTTTTTTTGCTTGCCATAATTTTTCTCATCGTCAAACGTTTATTACGTTGAACATCGAATCATTCCGGGAGTATTGTTTGTCAAAAAGGGGGGTCACCGAAGAGTTTCCTTTTGATAACAAGACGTTGGTTTTTAAGGTAATGGGAAAGATGTTTACCCTGACGGATATCGAAGATTTTGAAGGAGTTAACTTAAAAGTAGTCCCTGAAGACGGGGCCGCGATGCGCGACCGATACACGTTTGTCCAGCCGGCCTATCATATGAATAAGAAGCACTGGATTACAGTCCGGATGCAGGATGGTGTACCCGATAAGTTGATCAGGAAATGGATTGACAATTCATACGATCTTGTAGTCTCAGGACTTAGTAAAAGTCAAAAATTAAGACTAAGCACTATTTGAGCTGATAATCAGATAGTTGCGGTGGTTACTTATTTACTATAACCTGCATTACTTGGGGTTATTTCTTTAATTTTGTTGATTGCACCTTAATCTACCCATGACCCGGGGATTTCTTGTCGTATTTGGCTTACTTTTCATACTCAGCGCCTGCACACAGCGTCTGATTTGCCCTGCCTATCAGAGTTCCTTCATCTATGACAAGGAAGCGCTACGACAGAAATTCAGCTACTTCAAGGAAGACTCCACACCCAAAATACTGACGGCCAGCAAGAACAAATATCTCATTGCCGTGCCGGAGTCCTACCGGAAGACCTACCGGAAAATGAAAACGATAGAGATGAAGCCGGT
>JANYKP010000004.1 GCA_025358195.1 Cyclobacteriaceae bacterium | reverse complement strand
ATGCAAAAGTGCATGAAGTGACAAGCAAACTCGATGTGCCCGACCTTGACAAAAAATTCGGTGAACTTTCTGGTGGCCAAAAGAAACGGATTTTCTTAGCACAACTCCTGTTGGCGAGCCCGGATCTTATCATCATGGATGAACCTACTAACCACCTGGACTTAACCGCGATCGAATGGCTGGAGGAATACTTGTCCGGATCGAACATTACACTGATCATGGTCACGCACGACCGGTATTTCCTTGACAATGTTGCCACTGAGATCATTGAACTTGATCGTGGAAAACTTTTTAGATACAAAGGCAACTATGCTTACTTCCTGGAGAAAAAGTCGGACCGGGAAGAAATGTTGAAAACGGAAGTCACAAAGGCGAGAAATCTTTTGAAGAAGGAGCTGGATTGGATGCGACGTCAGCCGAGAGCGCGGGGTACGAAGGCAAAGTACCGGATTGAAGCGTTTTATGACTTGAAGGAGGTTGCTTCGCAAGAGCTGCGCCGCGACCGCCTCGAACTGGACATAAAGGAATCACGCCAAGGTGGAAAAATCCTGGAGGTGGAACATATTTCAAAGAAGTATGGCAACCAGGTAGTGATTGACGACTTTTCTGTGGTGTTTAAAAAATTTGACCGCATCGGTGTTGTGGGCAAAAATGGTGTGGGTAAGTCAACCTTCCTGGATATTATTACCCAAAAATTAAGACCCGATAAAGGAATTGTGATGCCCGGTTTGACAACCAAGTTTGGGTACTTTACCCAGGATACGATGACGCTCAATCCTGCCAACAGGATCATTGAGGAAGTAAAAGAGATCGCTGAATTCATTACCCTTTCCGATGGGAGCCAGGTATCGGCATCTAAATTTCTGGATAACTTTCTATTTCCCCCAGAGAAACAATATACGTTTATCGAGAAGCTCAGCGGGGGGGAAAAGAAGCGGTTACAATTGCTCAAGCTGCTGGTGACGAGCCCCAATTTTTTAGTGCTCGATGAGCCCACCAATGATTTTGATATTGATACGCTAAATGTTCTGGAGGATTTCCTGGAAAAATTCACCGGGTGCCTGGTGCTGGTCTCACACGATCGTTATTTCATGGACCACCTGGTCGACCAACTTTTCATATTTGAGGGTGAAGGAAGGATCAGGATGTTCAACGGCAACTACACCGATTATCGTGACTCCATCAGCGGCTTGGCTCCGTTGGAGGATGACAATGAAGAAGAAATTGGAGGAACAAAAATGGATACGGTCACCGCAACTAAAAAGAAAATATCTATAAAAGAGAAGAAGGAATATGAACAGTTGGAGAAGGAAATTCAACAACTAGAGCTGGATAAACGAAGTTTGACCGAAAAACTTAATAGCGGGCAAGGGGGACATACCCAACTTTTGGACTGGTCACAACAGATCAAAAATATTTCCGATCAGATCGAGAAGAAAACGGCGCGGTGGCTGGAATTGTCGGAAGTTATTTGATGTTGCCATCCCTTCGAGCATATTACAATAAATCATCCGCTGCTTCGTCTCCTATGCCATATTCTGGGACATGAGAATCATAAAAGCTGTCATCAAAGGCATACTGATAGTTGTACTGGTATGCGGCGCTATTATTTACTTTTTTATGCAACAAAAATCATTTGGCAAACTTCCCTCCGGAAAACGGTTGGAACGAATCAAGCAATCTCCGAACTACCATGACGGCAGCTTTCAAAATGTCATTCCTACGGAAATGATCGCGGAGGGCGCCTCTTATCCAAAGATGATGATCGACTTTTTTAGTAAGGGCGTTAACCGGGAGCCTGCTGTGACCCTGCCTTCTATCAGAACCGATTTAAAATCATTACCCACTGAGCCGTCCATTATTTGGTTTGGACATTCGTCCTATTTAATAACAGTCAATGGCAAAAACATTTTAGTGGACCCGGTGTTCAGCGAGCGCGCCTCGCCCGTGCAATACATGGGAAGTAAAAACTATAAAATTCAAACGCCATTTTCTATCGACGATTTTCCATCCATCGATATTGTAATCATTTCTCATGATCACTACGATCACCTTGATTACAACACTATTCTGAAACTGAATTCCAAAACCAAATTGTTTTGCACCGGTCTTGGCGTTGGATCGCACTTGGCCCATTGGGGAATTGAGGAATCGCGCATTATAGAATTTGACTGGTGGGAAGGGAAGACCGTCTTGCCAGGCATTGAACTGATTGCAACACCGGCCCGGCATTTTTCAGGACGAGGATTTACGCGCTTTCAAACACTTTGG
>JANYKP010000528.1 GCA_025358195.1 Cyclobacteriaceae bacterium | reverse complement strand
GATCTCTGGCGGTGGGAGCGGCCACGCTTGGGATATCAACGTTGGCCTCACCACTGGACCTTGCCGCATCACCCGAACTTTCCCCGATGGCCGCCGATGCCGATGGGTGGTTCGATAAACTCAAAGGCAAACACCGTGTTGTCTATGACGTGCCCAAGCCTCATGGAGTATATCCGTTTGCCTGGCCTCGTGTATTTATGATGACCAACGTGAATACGGGAACTCCCGAAAATGATCTCGGCGTTGTTGTTGTTTTGCGTCATGACGCTATTCCCTATGCGATGGAAGACCGGCTTTGGGCGAAATACAAGTTTGGTGAAGTATTTAAGATAGACGACCCTGTAACAAAAGCCCCGTCCGTACGCAATGCTTTTTGGAAACCAAAACTTGGCGATTTTAAAATTCCGGGAGTTGGCAACGTTGCGATTGGCATCAACGAGCTGCAAGACAGCGGGGTGATGTTTTGTGTTTGCGATATGGCCCTGACCGTGTACAGTGCTGCGCTGGCACAGAATGTGGATCCAGCAGAGGCGAAAAAAGATTTCGTCTCCGGGGTATTGCCCAACATACAGTTGGTGCCCTCCGGTGTCTGGGCATTAGGTCGGGCGCAGGAAAAAAAATGCGCCTATATTTTTGCTGGATAACTTTTCGAATTTCCCCGATCACAAAAATTGCAGGCAATGGCATTCATTGCCTGCAAAAGTGATTTAAGTCATTTTTTTATTTGACCATCATCATACTGCGACGCTGGGTTGTGGAATACTTTTGATAAAAATTAACCTATGAAAAAGATCCTTGTCCCGTGCGATTTTTCTGACCCAGCCATCCAGGCTTTCCGGTTTGCCGTTGAAATCGCCAATCAAAGTAAGGGTGAAATAATTTTGCTGAATGTAGTGGAACTTCCGGTAATGCACGATACGGTGCTGATGCCCACGCTCAATTTTGAAATGGAATTTCTGAAAGACATGAAAGCGAATGCCGAAAAGAATTTTAGCAAAATGAAAACCAAATGGGCAAGCGATGGCCCTAAGGTCAGCTCTTTTATAGAGCATGGCCCAATTATGACAACGATCGGTCATATTGCAGAGAAAAAGAAAGTTGATTTAATTGTCATGGGCACCAAGGGGGCTTCTGGCCTCAAAGAGTTTTTTGTGGGATCCAATACAGAAAAGATCGTCCGCAAATCAACCGTACCCGTAATTGCAGTGAAGAAATTTGTAAAAGCCTCATCCATAAAGAATATTGTGTTTCCTAACACCCTTGGTAAAGATCAGGAAGATTTGACGATGAAGGTCAAGGCACTACAAGAGTTTTTCGAAGCCAAACTTCATATTTTATATGTCAACACCCCTGCTAATTTTCAGGACGACAAAAGTACCAAACAACATCTGAAAGAGTTCGTCGATCGTTTTATGATTAAGAATTTTACCTTGAATGTATTTAATGACATTGAACAGGAATCGGGTGTGATACATTTTGCGCACGAAGTGGGAGCGGATATGATTGCAATGGCTACTCATGGACGCAGAGGACTAAATCACCTGATGAGTGGCAGCATTGCTGAAGATATTGTCAATCATATCGACTGCCCAATCTGGACTTGTACGGAAAAATGATGTTGTTTGAAATGACATCCCTCATCCAAAATTTTTAGGGAGGGCTACTTCAATTATTTTTATTTCGGGTCGCTGCACCCAATAAGCTTACGTGGATAGACATTTTTTGCAAGTTCTTTTATACAATAGGACGAGCAGCTGATATAAGTCAGCTTGTGCCATGACCTATCTCAAGGGTGCGTGTAGAAACGGGTGATAAATTTGACGAATAATTATCTACAGCATGAAGAGAATATTGATTCCTTGCGATTTCTCAGCACCCGCTATCAACGCTTATCGTTTTGCATTGGATGTGGCCGTCTTATCCAAGGGGACAGTCTATTTGCTTAATGTTATTGAGCTGCCGGCGGTCCCGAATACTGTTTTTACTCCTGTGCGCTCGTTGGGAGCCGCTTTGAGAAGGGAAATGAGGGCAAAAACATATGAAAAATTCGATAAGATTTCAACCCGGTATAAAAATGAAAATGTCAGGGTTGTTTCGAATGTGGAATTTGGAATTCCTTCCAAGACTATCCTGAATTATGTAAAGAAGCATTCAATTGATATTGTCATGATGGGCTCACATGGAGCCAGTGGATTCAAGGAATATTTTGTTGGTTCGAACACGGAGAAAATCGTGAGGATTTCCACCGTCCCGGTTATGGTGGTGAAAGACTTTTATATGGGACCGGTAAAAAATATTGTCTTCCCAAACGCATTGGGTACTGAAAATCAGAAAGACCTTATCCAGAAAGTGAAAGCATTACAAACTTTTTTCAAAGCCCATCTGCACCTGGTCTGGATCAATACGCCGGCAAATTTTACCCCGGATACATTTACCCTCAAGCGCCTGAATACCTTTGCCAAGCAGTTTGCACTCCGGGATTTTACGATTAACATTTTCAATCATTTGTCTGAGGAGGTAGGTATTATCCAGTTCGCGAATACAATCAACGCTGATCTGATCGCCATGGGAACGCATGGAAGAAAAGGGCTTTCTCATATGCTGCTCGGGAGCATGACCGAAGATGTTACGAATCATGGAAAATCACTGATTTGGACCTGTGTCATAAAAAATGATAAAAATGAATAATTCTTGGCATGTCTTCAATTGAAATTGTTACCGATTCAAAATGCTATCACTGCGGGCAACCCTGTGACGAAATAATATGGCTTCAGGATAAGGCCTTTTGCTGTCATGGATGCATGACGGTCTTTGAAATTCTAACCGACAACGAACTCTGTGAATATTATTCGTTGGATGCCAAGCCGGGCATCACGTTGCGACATGTCAACGAAGCGTCCTATGCATACTTGGATGAACCAACCGTACGGAAGAAGATTTTGGAGTTTGATTCTCCTTCATTTGCCCGAGTCAGGTTTTATTTGCCAGCTATACATTGCATTTCCTGTATATGGTTATTGGAGAATCTTCAGAGGATTCAAAAAGGAGTGTTAAAGTCTGAAGTGAATTTTGCCGGGAAGGTGGTACGTATTGATTTTAATCCTGCTCTCGTTTCGGCCGGAAAATTAGCTCAGCAACTGGCTTCTTTGGGTTATGTTCCACAGATCAGCTCTGGTGGCGAAAGAAGACAAAAGCCGGTCTCCGGGAGAACATTGATTATGAAGCTTGCGGTGGCAGGATTTGCTTTTGGTAATATCATGCTGTTGAGTTTTCCGGAATACCTTGGAATAGACGATTCGGACAAAAGTTTACGTTCCATATTTTCTTACTTGAATATTGTATTGACTGTTCCGGTCATGATCTATAGTGCGCAGGATTATTTTATGAATGCCTGGAAAAGCTTTTCGCAAAAGCAAATCAATATTGATGTCCCGATTATGGTAGGTTTGTTTGCGTTGTTTTCACGCAGTGTTTACGACATTCTCTCTCAAAACGGTCCTGGCTATCTTGATTCGTTGACGGGCCTCGTTTTTTTCTTGTTGATTGGCCGTTGGTTTCAAGGCAAGACGTATGAGAGCCTGGCCTTTGATCGGGATTACAAATCATATTTTCCGTTGGTTGTACAAAAGCGCGCAAATCGTGAATGGGTACCCGTTATCATTCATGACCTTCAAGTTGGCGACCAGATCAAAATACGGAATTTAGAAATCGTCCCCGCAGACAGCAATTTACTTTCTGATAGTGCCTATATCGATTATAGTTTTGTTACTGGTGAATCGAAAGCAGAGAAGGTGAAGTTGGGCGAACCCGTGTATGCAGGAGGAAGGCTCATTGGGCAGCCCATCGAACTGGTTGTAACGAAGGAGACTTCCCAGGGCCACTTGACCAGTTTGTGGAACAATCCGGTCTTTCAAAAACCAGAGGAACAGGGATATAGAAAAACAATTGATCGTGCAGCGAAGGGTTTTACATGGGTAGTGATGGCCCTTGCTTTGGTTACGGCCGTTGTTTGGTATGTATATGATCCATCAAGAGTATGGCTGGTGTTAACTTCCGTATTAATGGTGGCGTGTCCTTGTGCACTGGCATTGGCTGCTCCATTTACCTACGGTACCCTACTGCGTGTCTTTGGAAGAAATCACCTTTATTTGAAAAATGCGGACGTTATTGAACGGATGGCTTCGGTTGACACTGTAGTGTTTGATAAAACCGGAACCGTGACCTACACCAAGGAGCCCAATGTACAGTTCGGAGGAGTACTAAGCGAAGAAGAAACCGCATGGGTTAAAACGCTCACCAGTTACTCCACTCATCCATTGAGTAATCTAATCACCCGGTCCATTCATGTACGTCCTGTTAAACTTGTTCAGGCCTTTCAAGAACATCCAGGACAGGGAGTTGAGGCGATTGTTGCCGGCCATTCAATCAAATTGGGATCTGCGGCATTTATTGGGTTCCAGCAGAAAGTAAACGCGCAGGCCTCATTAGTTTTTGTTTCGATTGATGACGAGTTAAGAGGGTATTTTTCTGTTGCTATTGCTATCCGGAAAAACTTAAGAGAAATGCTTGTGCGCCTGGGGAAAAGATGTTTTGCCTTGGTTTCGGGGGACAATGAAACAGATAAAGTTCAAATGGGCAACCTGTTCAATCCTTCCGTACAACTTATTTTTGATCAGAGTCCCAGCGATAAGCTGGATTACATTCATGATCTTCAACGGCAGGGAAGAAAAGTGATGATGCTGGGTGATGGACTGAACGATGCGGGGGCTTTGAAGCAAAGTGATGTCGGAATTGCCGTCACAGATGATACGGGCGTATTTACCCCGGCCTGTGACGGGATTCTTCAGGGCGATAAATTGGATTCGTTAGATAAGTTTCTGGCACTTGCCAAATCTTCTACGTCCATCCTAAAAGCCGGGTTTACAATTTCCTTCATGTACAACGCTGTTGCCTTAACTTTTGCCGTTACCGGGCACCTTACTCCATTGGTGGCCGCCATCTTAATGCCTATCAGCAGCATCAGTGTAGTGGCATTCTCTACGTTGGCCGTCAATTATGTAGCCGCCAGAAAATTGCGAATCCATTAACCGTCGAACCTATGCACAAACAGGCTCTTGGTCGATTTCGAAGTTCTCAATTTGAAAATTCTCAATAGTAGCCATGGACATTATTATCATTCTGCTCACTATAAGTCTTTCCATTGCTGCAGGTTTTCTGGTTCTCTTTATTTGGAATATAAGGAGCGGTCAATACGACGATACCTACACGCCATCCATCCGAATTCTTTTCGGGGACAAAAAGAAGGAATCGAAAGCGAGTGAAAGCGACCTTCCATCGAAACATCAGCCGTAAAAGACAATCCTTTGGTTGAGTAGTCTTCCACCAACGGATCTTTGCTTTAAAATTGAATGGATTATTGGCAATCATTAATTTCGACAATTCATTATTTCCGGCTGTGGTAAACTGATGAAAATCAAGCGGGTAACTGATCTTTATCAGTCATTCTTGGTAATGCTTTCATGAAGTTGCGTTCAGGTTGCGGTATATGATAATGTATTATACTTCCTATTTAAAATTATGAAAACGACCCTTAACAACTTGAACGAGACATTGGCGTATCTTCTTGAAGGAATGTACGATGCCGAGAAGAAACTTCTGAAAGTCGTGCCCGATTGCCTTCATCTGGTTACTTCGCGGGCGCTGAAAAGTGAAATAAAGAAATACGTTGAAAGTGCGGCAGACAAGAGGATCAAACTAAAAAGAATATTCAGCTACTTACTGGCAGGACCCTTCGGTCGAAAGAACAAGGTAATTGACAGAATGCTAAAAGAAGCTGGGAATATTTTAAAATTCACGTCATCCCCTGAAGTGAAGGATGCAATGCTTATTGGGTGCTTACAAGCTATCAATCATCATAAAATTTCAGTGTACGGTACCGCCAAGGCATTTTCCGTGGAGCTTGAGTTGCAGGCGGTCACCGATCTTCTGGCCGAAGTGCTCGAATGGGAAAAGGAAACAGACCAGACGCTGACGAAAATTGCTTTGAATGAAGTAAATAGCAAAGCTGCAGCACTAACGTTGGTGTAGCTGGATCTTTCTTTTGATTAATGAAGAAGCCATATAAAATCATGCTCCTTACAATCCTAACCAGGGCAACCGGGTGGATAGCGTTGACCTTTTGGGCAGAAGCTACCGGCCCAAATAAGAGCTGGAAATTAGGAATAACATCAACAGGCAAGATTGAGGAAAAGCTTCAGGATTCCCAACACTAACCGGAGTAAGGACACTATCCTTTCCTAATCGCGCATACTATTTAAAAAGTCAAAAACGCCAGAATGCCACGTTGACTTTGATCAGCCGCTTTGGTCCAGACGGTAGATTGCGTATGCCCTTATAGATACTGAATCCTGACAAAAATCAGCTTTTCCACTAACCCCCATCATGTTTGGTCTTTCAGTGTCATTCTATTTTTATGAAACATAAAATAGCAGTAGCACTATGGAATTAGAGAAATTCAGCTATGATAATAAAGTTGTCAAGGCGTTTATCATTGCCACTGTTGTTTTTGGATTGATTGGTATGCTGGTAGGGCTCACAGCCGCCATTCAAT
>JANYKP010000526.1 GCA_025358195.1 Cyclobacteriaceae bacterium | reverse complement strand
GGAAGAATTCCTGAAGGATACCTATGGCATTACCGTCTACCAGGAGCAAGTGATGTTGCTTTCGCAAAAGCTTGCCAATTTCTCGAAGGGTGACGCCGACGTTCTTCGAAAAGCCATGGGCAAGAAGCAGAAGGACGTGCTCGATAAAATGAAAGATAAATTCATCGTGGGCTGCAAAAAGAACGGACACGATGAGCGCATCGCAGATAAAATATGGAAAGACTGGGAAGCGTTTGCGCAGTATGCCTTTAACAAATCACACTCCACGTGTTATTCATTAGTGGCGTATCACACAGCTTATCTCAAAGCCAATTATCCAGCGGAGTACATGGCTGCGGTGCTGACCCATTCTCAGAACAATCTGGAGAACGTCACTTTCTTCATTGAGGAATGCCGGAAGATGAGCATTGAAGTACTGGGTCCGCATGTAAATGAATCCGGTGTTTATTTTGAAGTGAACAAAAATGGAGCGATCCGGTTCGGCCTGGGGGCCATTAAAGGTGCAGGCGATGCAGCCGTTGAATCAATTATTGTCGAACGCGATGCACACGGTCCGTATGCAGACATTTTTGATTTTGCGAAGCGTCTCAGTCAGCGGTCTGTAAATAAGAAGACGTTTGAATCACTGGCCCTCTCCGGTGCGTTTGATTGCTTTACCGAATTTCACCGCAGGCAATACGTTTTTGCAAAAGAAGGTGACATCAACCTGACGGAGAAAGCTACACGCTACTCAGCAAAGCTCCAGCAGGAATCGATGAGCACGCAGGTGAACATGTTCGGAGGTTCTTCGGGAACGGAAGTCCCAAAACCAAAAGTAGAGCCGGTGGAACCCTTCAGCGAAATTGAAAAGCTTCATTTTGAAAAAGAAGTGGTAGGTGTTTACATCTCGGGCCATCCACTTGATAATTTTAAGTTTGAGATTGATACGTTCTGCACTGCTCCGATGACAGCCTTGAATGACATAGAGAGATCGGAGGGCAAAGAATATAAATTGGGTGGCATCGTTGCCAACGTGGAGCACAAGATGACCAAAACCGGTCGGCCGTTTGGCAAGATGTCGGTGGAGGACTATTCCGGTAAGTATGAATTTGTTTTATGGAGTGATGACTATTTAAAATTCAAGTCGTTTCTGATGCCGGGCTTATTTTTATTTATTGAAGGAAACGTGCTTCGTAAAAGCTGGGGAGAGCAAAATCTGGAATTCAAAATACGGAACGTTGAACTTTTGAACGAGATTGGAGTGAAACGCGCGAAAGGACTTCAGGTAAAAGTTAATGCCAGCTCCCTTAACCCTGCCCTGGTAAAACAATTGGAGGCACTTTGTCAGGAATACAGTGGTGGAACACCATTTTATCTCAAGCTACGTGATGAAAAGGAGAATATCAGCCTGGAACTGTTGTCGCGAAAATTCCGGGTGAAGCCCATCAACGATATGGTGAAGAAGATGAAGCGGATACCGGAGGTCGAAGTTGAAGTGGTTTACTGAGGATTTTCTCTTGAGGCATTCACGGCAAAGTGTTGGTTCAATCGTAATGAAAAAGTAATGTCAAATGGACGACAACAGGGACTTTAAACATTAAACCTTGAACTTTATACCTTAATTTGTGAACTTAGCCGTTTATCTTCGCGTTAAGAAACCAGACAGAACTAAAACAATTTAATTTAAAAACATACGTACCATGGGAAAAACACTTGTACTAACGGACGCGAACTTTGACGAAGCAATAAAATCAGATAAGCCAGTATTGGTAGATTTTTGGGCCGAATGGTGCGGGCCGTGCAAAATGATTGGGCCGGCCGTGGAAGAGTTGGCGGGGGAATATGAAGGCAAGGCTGTCATCGGCAAACTCAATGTGGACGAAAACCCGGAGGTGACGGCCCGTTATGGCGTTCGCTCAATTCCAACACTGTTGGTTTTTAAAAACGGGGAGATCGTTGACAAACAGGTGGGTGCAGTTCCCAAATCTGTTTTATCGCAAAAACTGAAAGCACAGGTGGCGTAAGCAATTTGGTAATTCAAATTTTCAATTGGCCAATGGTTCTTCCATTGGTTTTTTT
>JANYKP010000485.1 GCA_025358195.1 Cyclobacteriaceae bacterium | reverse complement strand
TTCAGCTTTCCACTTTCCACTTTCTACTTTCTACTTTCTACTTTCTACTTTCTACTCTCCCCCCTAAAATATCCTCCAATCGGTCCATATCCCCATCGAAACAAGGCGCACATAAATATCCGCGAAAGCAACGCCAAACAAACTGCACCACGCCCAATTCATATGCCCGCGGTTAAGGCAACTGGAACAATCATACGCTGTTTTCTTAACGGGTGACTTTGAAAGTTGGTCTTTGAACCCTCCCACGAGGTGACGGAAAGAATGGCATCCGAATGTATAGCCACCCAGGAGTGTCGCATTCAATGCTAACACCAACGTACCTACGCCAATCCCAAAACTTTTTTCTCCCGTAGCGGGATCAACGAACCACATGGCCTTGAAGGCATCGTAGGCGAGGAGGATCACGAACATAACGGCGAGGTACATGAAGTAGCGATGAATATTTTGCATGATCAACGGAAAGGAATTTTCTCCGCGATAGGTTTTGCGAGGTTCGGACACAGCGCATGCTGGCGGGTCGGCCCAAAACGATTTATAATAAGCGCCACGATAATAATAACAAGTGAAACGCATACCTCCGGGTGCCCAGAGGATCAGAAGTGCGGGTGAAAAAGGTACAATCAACGGCCACCAGGTAGGCTTTGGCCCAAACCAGCTATGTGGTGAACTACCGAAAATCTCGGGTGAGTAAAAGGGAGAAAGGTAGGGACCCACAGCGTAATGGTCTCCCTGGAAGGCTGCCCATGTGGCATAGACGATAAATGCAGAGAGTCCCAAAAAAACGAGTAACGGACGAACCCACCAGGCATCTTTTCTTGCGGTATGTCCAAAACCAGGGTGAGTCAAAGGGCTCTGATTAATCGTTTAATTTTGCATCAGTTTAGATAAAAATAGAACACAAAGCAATAGGGAATAGGTTGGTTGCGGTAGTTATGCCTACGTTATTCGCGTACACCCATGGTATGAAGGGGGGACGGTGTGCGGGTGTGTTAGCCCAGTGGGCAACCTGTTTGCAGAGGGAACCCATAATCGTATTATACTAATTGTCAGCGGCTGCCCAGCGAAGTCGGTCGTTAATGGAACGACAGGACCTGCAGGGTGTAGATTTTGACAAAGAATTTCTCCAAGCCAGTTGGTGTGCCCCATTGATCTTCATGTGGAGCCGAGTGGCCAGAAAACTAATCAAAGCCAAGCCCTTGAATGGGCAAAGGAGGAGCTTACGACTCAGCTCAGAAAACGGGTGCATTTCGAAGTGTCGCGTTGGACTCAAGTCCATGTTGGCTGGACTTGAGTAACCCCCAGCCTTAAGGCTTAGCCTTAAGGCTGGGGTTACTATCGCGATACTGTTAAAGGGCTTTAGCCCAAATGAGTGGTAACCGTGACAAATTGAAATGCACCCCAGAAAATTTGATCCCTGTGATCCTGTGAAATATGATTTCGCCTAATTTGGATCAGGGATAGAAGCGAGATTTAGTGCTCATCGTTATGATTTATTGAGGCGGTTCGTTAACCTTCAACCAGTATGAACCGAGTTCGGAAATTGTTTTTTCGAACTGATCGGATGCCACCGATTTTACCACGTAGCCGTTCGCGCCCAAATCATAGCATTCATTTATATCCGCATCTTCTTTGGAGGAACTAAGCACCACGATCGGAATTTTCCTGGTTTTTTCATTCTTTTTAATTCTCATCAGACATTCCTTGCCATGCACTCTCGGCATTTTTAAATCGATCAGGACGATCCTCGGAATCTTCTTAACCTGCCTCCCTTGATACTTTCCTTCGCCATAAAGGAAATCCATTGCTTCGGCTCCGTCTTTAACATGTAAAAGATGGTTAACCAGGTTGCTTTTCTTTAGCGCGCGAATGATCATTTCGGCATCGCTGGCATTGTCTTCAATTAGCAGGACGTCAATTTCTTCTATCATGGTAGTGTAGTTTAATTTTGAGAAATAGGAAATATTTTTTCTTCGTTTAGTATATTCGTTCTGATGTTTATTGAGGCGGTTCGTTAATGGCCAGCCAAAATAGACCCAGATCTGAAATCGCCTTGTCGAAATCATCGAAATCCACAGGTTTTACCACATAACTGTTTGCTCCCAATGCGTAGCACTCTTTTATATCCGGATCTTCCTTGGAAGAGGTAAGTATTACGACAGGAATTTTGCTGGTTCGCTCATCCGATTTAATTCTTAGCAACACTTCTTTGCCATTGACTTTCTGCATTTTTAAATCGAGCAGGACAACTTTGGGTGTGACCCCAATCTGCCTGCCGGCATAGGGCCCTTCCGCGAAAAGGAAATCCAATGCTTCGGCTCCATCTTTGACGCGCAAAAGCCGGTGCCCCAGCTTGTATTTCCTTAATGCACGAATCGTCATTTCGGCATCGCTCGCATTGTCTTCTACTAACAAGACATCGATTTCCTGCATCATGATAATGTGTTTTTCGGTAATGAGAAGTTAAATATAGCTCCTTCGTTAACCTTGCCTTCTGCCCAAACCCTGCCTCCGTGTTTTGATATAATTCGATGCACAATGGCCAGGCCCACACCAGTGCCATCAAATTCTTCATCAGAATGCAGACGCTCGAATACGCCAAATAGTTTGCTGGCATACCGCATATCGAAACCGACTCCGTTATCTTTTATGTAATAGTCGATCTCCCCTCCCTTTACCCCAGAACCGATTTCGATGATTGTCTTATTATTTAGTTTAGAATATTTCACTGCATTTGAAATTAGGTTTAACCAAACTTGCTTGATGGCAATGCTATCGCCCAGGGCCGGCAGCAATTCCTTTATGTTAAATTGAATCGTGCGATTGTCATCTTCCGGTTTTATTTCATTGCATATACCCGTTACCATATCATGCATGGGAATAGTCACTTTCACCAATTCTTTCCGTCCCAGGCGAGAGAAAGTAAGAAGATTGTCAATGAGCTGCCCCATTTTGGTTGCGTAGATCATGATGTTATTCATAACCCGGTTGGCTTCGGGGTCCAATTGGGTTCCGTAGTCCTCTTTAAGCATCCGGGCATAGCCATGCACCGCTCGCAGGGGAGTACGCAAATCGTGCGCTACGGAGTAGGAAAATGATTCCAGTTCTTTGTTGGCAAATTCTAACTGTGCCGTGCGCTGGATTACTTTTTGCTCCAATTCCTCATTCAGTTGGCGAATGTCATCTTCTGCCTTTTTGAGTTCTTTGTTGGCCACAGTCAACTCCGACGCCCTTTTTTCCTTCTCTTTATTTTGAAAGGCGAGTTCTTTGTTGGCCACGGTTAACTCGGCGGCCCGTTTCCCTTTCTCTTCGTTTTGAAAGGCTAGTTCCCTGTTAGCAACAGTTAGTTCAGCAGCCCGTTTCCCTTTCTCTTCGTTTTGAAAAGCAAGTTCTTTGTTGGCCACCGTCAACTCGGCAGCCCGCTTTCCCTTTTCTTCGTTTTGAAAGGCAAGTTCTTTGTTAGCGATGGATAACTCGGCGGCGCGTTTTTCTTTTTCTTCATTTTGGAAGACAAGCTCTTTGTTGGCAATGGATAACTCGGCGGCCCGCTTTTCTTTTTCTTCGTTTTGAAAGACAAGTTCTTTGTTAGCAATGGATAACTCGGCGGCCCGTTTTTCTTTTTCTTCGTTTTGAAAGGCAAGCTCGCGGTTCGCAACGGTTAACTCCGCCGCCCGTTTCCCTTTCTCTTCATTTTGAAAAGCGAGTTCTTTATTCGCAACGGTTAACTCCGCCGCCCGCTTCCCCTTCTCTTCGTTTTGAAAGGCAAGTTCTTTGTTTGCAGTCGACAGCTCGGCAGCGCGTTGCTCTTTCTCTTTGTTTTGAAAGGCAAGTTCCTCGTTGGCGATAATTAATTCGGCCGCCCGTTTTTCTTTTTCTTCATTTTGAAAAATAAGTTCTTTGTTGGCAATAATTAATTCCGCCGCCCGCTTTTCTTTCTCCTCGTTCTGAAACGCAAGTTCTTTGTTGGCAATGATTAATTCAGCAGCCCGTTTTTCTTTTTCCTCGTTTTGAAAAGCAAGCTCTTTGTTGGCAACGGAGAGCTCGTCTGCCCGGTGTTCTTTTTCTTCGTTTTGAAAAATGAGCTCTTTGTTGGCAATGAT
>JANYKP010000484.1 GCA_025358195.1 Cyclobacteriaceae bacterium | reverse complement strand
GGAGCTTTGCCATGACGGTTGCTACGCGCTCATACTGATGCAAAGGATATTTCGACTGACACCATTCTATGAAACGCGCATCACGGGTCTGGACGATTACATCGGAACGATAATGTTCGTTAGTATTGAGATAAACATGCTCCGCACCGCCCATGGTCATCATGTGGTGGAACCATTTTTGAAAATCCGACAACCACAATACCGTTTCTATTCCTGAATCAGCCTTTGCTTCTTCACGGGTAAGTTTATGGCCTTCCCATTTTTCAAGGTTTTCGTTGGGCTCTTTAAGGAATAGCACCTCACGGAACCGTTTGTCTGGGAACCCGGGACAAATCACGAGCATGGTTTCCTCCTGATGGATACCCGTGAGATAAATCAAATCACTATTCTGCCGGAAGGGCATCGTGCCGTCAGCGGTGGTCGGCATGATGTCGTTGGAATTAAAAACCGCTACCGAGCCGGGTTTCAGTTCTTGAACCAGTCGGCGGCGGTTAGCGACGAAAAGTTCTTTATCAATTTTTTCGTATCTCATCTTTCATTAAATCAGGTTTGAAAGGTAACATAACGCTTTTGACATGAAAAGATTTCCGCTCTAAAATACCGGGCTCGAAACCATGAAATCAAGAATACTCCCGATCAATGCAGTAGTATTGCTTATTTCTGCGAAAATCTGCAAGATCCGTGGGAGAATAACCCAGACTCAATAAATCATTGCGGAGAAAATAATGAACTATGAATCAGTCCCGGATAAATCCTCGCATAAGATTTATATTTACT
Organism: Cyclobacteriaceae bacterium; assembly: GCA_025358195.1. Classification (GTDB taxonomy): domain Bacteria; phylum Bacteroidota; class Bacteroidia; order Cytophagales; family Cyclobacteriaceae; genus ELB16-189. The sequence continues at coordinate 2,873 of JANYKP010000484.1, read as the reverse complement.
CGCCACTAGCCATTCATGAAAAAACTCGTTTTCCTTCTTTTCGTTACACTTTCCATCCAGGTAACAGCTCAGGAATTGATTCCCTATCGCGTCGATACGAAATGGGGTTATGCCGATCCTTCCGGAAAAATTGTGATAGCTCCTGCTTTCGACAAGGCCGAATTTTTTGGAACCGACGGCTTCGCGCATGTTTCGCTTGACACCCTGGTCACCTTAATTGACAAAAGGGGCAGGCAAATGATGCCGTTCAAATACACTGACGTTTTTCTTTTTAAATCAGGATTCGCAGTTGTTTGCAAGGGTGGAGCGTTTCGGCCCTTGCAAGGTGAAATAATTGGAGGAAGCTGGGGATTCATCAATGATAAATTCGAAGAGATTATCCCCTGCCAGTTTTCAAGAGCCCAATCTTTCAAGGGTGACTATGCCATTGTCCAGACAGACGGCAACTGGGGACCCTGGGGCGTTGTTAACAAAGAAGGAAAGGTTGTTCTCCCTTTGAAATACAAAACTTACAGTTTTGACATGAGACCGTTTCCAGGCCTTGTGTGGGATACGAAACCAGGAATACTGCGTCAGGATATTTCGGGAAGAGGTGGAAAATGGCAATTGATCGAATTGAAAGGTCAACCTGTCGGGAAGCCGTACAATGCTATGCATGGTGATCCGGATATGTACACGTCTAAGGAGCCTAAAAGCCCACCTCCACCAAGAGGCCAAATCGAGATCGTGAACGCCGAGGGCCAGGCACAGCTAATCAAATCCACCCTGTGCCAATTCTCCTACCTTGCCGGGACTAACTTTCTGATATCCGTCGCCTTAGATGGCTCCACCCAGTACGGCATTATCGCCGGAAACAATACAACGCTCGTACCCTTGGGAAGATACCGGTACATCAATAGTAATTGCAGCGAGGGGCGAACGCGGGTGTATAAGGACAATCTTGTCGGATACATTGACTGTGTCACCGGAAAAGAAATCGTAAGCCCTCACTATAGCTACGCCAATGATTTCAATAATGGTTACGCCTACGTGGCCTACAATTACATGAGTCACGCACGCAAAGGCGATGGTATGATCAATCGAGATGGTCTGGAATTCTTTTATGATACACCTGCCATCCATTTCGTTGCGCAATCTTTTGAATTTGGTTCCGCTTACCTGCTTTTGGATGAACATAATTACAAGATCGAACCGCCGTGGCTTCGGGGAGCCGTCATTAATAATCACAAAGGTCCATACGTTATGTACACGGCCAAAAGTAAAGCCGGCGTTGCAAAAATCTTAACCACTACTATACACCATCACGCACAATGGGAAGATTATTGCTGCCCACTTTTTAAAGATGATAAAATGTTCACGGCTATCGACTCATCCGATATTCGCATTCAACGGGTGCTCACACCTGGCGCTGCCTATGATAGCAGTTATTTTCATGAAACGAACGACAGCATTGTGGTTGTCACAAAATCCGGGAAAAAGGGAATTGTCAATTTACAGGGCGAGGAAATGGTGCCCCCGCGTTACCATGAGATCGTGCCGTTTGCGACAAAGAATGATGTTCATTTTACCGTAAGGAACGAAGACGGCGCAACCGGGATAGTAGACGCTGTCGGCAAAGTAATTCTGCCCATGGAATATGACATCAATTTTGAAACACCCGGTTATCAGGTGATTACAAAGGGGGAATTCGATCGGGTCGGAATTTTGAAAGATGGATCCAAACTAATCATCCCGGTGGAATATGGCCAGATCGACCCTTACATCGAATGGGATGAAAATCAAAAGGTTAAAAACATTGCTTTTATGGCGTATAAAGATGAAAGGCCCAGCATCATCGATAGTGAAGGTCACGTAGTCTTCTCAGATAATTCTGTTTCCGTTGAAGCTATGGGTGATGCCAGCCCAGGGGGAATCTACTTTACGCTATACAAAAAGAAGAAGAACGGAGTATTTAAAGTGGGTCCTGGACTAATCCTTCCAATCGCATATGAGTATATTGAATCGGCGTTTGCCAATAACAAAATTTATTTCATTATCAAACAGAAGAAAAAATATGGACTTGCTGATGAGAACGGGAAGATGATCGTGCCGATCGTCTACAAGTCCATTGATATAATGGATGAAAATGATACGATCTTCTTGCTAACGGATCAAAAATCTAAGGTATTTAATCTTACAAAGGATCATCAACTGGTTGAACAAAAAGATGAAAACTAAAATTATGAGGTCCAAGGATTGACGTTAAGGGCATCTTACTTAAATTTTATACTATGAAAACATTTCTCTGCTCCATGATCTTCGCCATTTCTGTGATCCTCACAGAAGCACAGTCGAAGTATGTTCCCACTGCTGAGAACCAGAAGTCAAGGGACTGGTTCCAGGATGCGCGATTCGGTCTTTTTATTCATTGGGGTGTTTACAGCGTACTAGGCGATGGCGAATGGGTGATGAATAATCAACAAATCCCCATCAAGACCTATGAAAAAATTCCGTCATTTTTCAATCCTACCCAGTTCGATCCAAAAGAATGGGTGCAAATGGTCAAAGACGCCGGAATGAAGTACATCACCATTACGAGCAAGCATCATGATGGCTTTGCTATGTTTGATTCGAACGTTTCTGATTACACCATCGTCAAAAGAACACCCTATGCGAAAGATGTGTTGAAAATGCTGTCTGATGAATGTAAGAAACAAGGGATTAAGCTTTTCTTTTATCATTCTCAACTCGACTGGCACCATCCGGATTATTTCCCGCGAGGAGGAACTGGTGGAAGCTGGACGGGCCGTGAAGAAAAAGAAAAGCTTAATCCCTTGTTTCTTACATTCATCAGACAGCATTTTCAACACATCTTTCGCATAGGGTGTTCTTTT
>JANYKP010000481.1 GCA_025358195.1 Cyclobacteriaceae bacterium | reverse complement strand
ACAACGGAGAGCGCGGGAAAATTCCGATTCACGGCTCGAACAAAGGCTTGAGGTGCCGGCAAACACGTGCTGTCTGATTCATCTTTTGGAAATCCAGGAAGGAGAAGAACAATTGTCCTCATAACAATTGAACTACGTGTTTACAATATCCTCGCATGAGAATCTATTTCAATTTTTCTGCTTTTCCCTCATTGACCTGATAAACCGAATCAAATCTTCCCCAAAGATTTTTCTGATGTGTAATCATGATTATTGTTTTTGTGTCATCCGACAAATTCAAAATCGAATTGATCACGTCCACTTCCGTTTCCGTGTCCAGTTGATTGGTAATCTCATCCAGTAAAAGTACATCAGCAGGGGTGTACAAGGCCCGGGCAATCGCCAACCGTTGTCGCTGGCCGCCCGAAATCCTGATACCTTTCTCCCCCAGGCGCGTGTCCAAGCCATCCGGTAGTCCCCATAGCCATGGCGCAAGACCCAGGGAAGTGAGCAGACTTTTTATCTTTTCCAAATCTCGTTCACCCGCCTCTCTCCCAAAGGTGATATTTTCAAGGATGCTCGTATCTTAGATGATCGCGTTTTGGGGAACGTAGGCAATGTGTTTCCGCCAAGAAGCAAGGTGTTCTTCCGTCAGCGCGCTCCCATCCACCAATAGAGCCCCCTGATCCTCTTTCAGAAACCGCATCAGGATCATGAGCAAGGTAGTCTTACCACTTCCGGATTTTCCCGTAAGGGCAATCTTTTCGCCCTTCTTAAAGGTCAATGACAAGTTTTGGAACAGCGGGCGATTGCCTGGAAAACTAAAGTGGATGTCTTTGAGCTCGACTTTCTGGAAGAATGTGATATTTTCTGTCTTCGGCAGTTTTTGATCGTGCTGATATTTTTTCAACTCCTCCACAACGAAGACACTAGATTTTATTTCCAGATGGGCGATAAACATCCGGTTGAAAGCTGGTATGGCACGCACCGCCCCCGCCGCAAACAAGCTAATCAAGGGAATGGAAGTTTCGGCCGAGGCGCGGGAAAAAATAAAGTACCCAATCAACAAGCAGAGACAAAGTGATGCCATCGTTTCAACCAAACGAGTAGAATTGAATAAGAGTTTATTCCGGATCGACTGCGCTGACAGTACCTCCTGGTTGATGGTGTCTATTTTCCCGGAAAAATACTCTTCCCTTTGATAGAGTTTTATTTCAACCATATTTTCATAAAGGGACAGGAATTTTTCCAAAACCAGGGGATACCTTGTTTTAATGATATCATTGATTGACTTTATTTTATTTTGATTCCAATGGTAAAAGGCAAACGCCGGCAGCAGGACAACTCCCAAAAAGAGCGTGGCCCACGGGGTGTAGATCAACAGCATTGTCGTCACCAATAATAAAATACATCCTTCCGTAAACAGGGAAGTCATTGGCAGAAGAATGTTGTGGGCAAATACAGTCGGTAAGTTGATCACGCGATTCAGTTCCTGAGAGGATTTTAATTCAGGATACATCGCATAGGGCAGATGCAGGAAATTCTGTATCACATTGCGTGCTAACCCGCCGGAGATAGAAAAAGCAAAGTTGATCTTGTAATTTCCGATCCAACGTGTCAAAAAATGTTTTATGATCAAAAAAATAACCAGGAAACATAATAAGGCAATGGAAAAATCATGAATGTCATGAAAATTAAAGATCTGATAAACAGAAAGAAGGGCAGTGGAATGGAGCAATACCGATGGTTGAATGATCAGAAGTGCCAGAGGAGCCATGGAGGCAACAGAAATGACATCCAGCAGTGCCTGGCATAAAAGCAGCACGACCAAAATCACGACATGGAGTCGTCGGTGGGCATCCACGAGCGATAATGAATTATAGAGCAGGACCATTTACGTTTATTCGGATCCATGGAAAAGGTGAAGAATTTATTTTTGGGAAGAGTGCTTTAATAATAGACGTAAAAATGTTTGGTCGATAGAGAAATTTCCATTTATAATTTTGCAATTCTTCGTAGGAGTGATGAAAATAATGCAACGTCATTTCCGGCTGCTCCTGAAGAGCAAAATAAGACTCACTTCGTATTTTCGCTGAAGACAATTCGCTTGCCCGATACAGAGGACTATCGAGAATATGGATTTCTCCATTCGGCCTGGCAAGTGCCGTCAGTCGCTGGAGAAGGCGCTGAAGATCTTCAAAATACTGCACACTGCTGGCCAGTATAATCAGGTCAAATCGTTTATCATCGAGCGGCACCGTAAACACATCACCATACACAAATGAGATAGCATCAGAATTAAAGAGGCGTGCTGCCTGAAGAAGTTCCTTTTCATGAACGTCGATCGCACAAACCTCTTTATTCAATGCCGCCAGTCCTTTGGTCATCCACCCGTTGCCGCAGCCAACTTCCAGGATCGTCTGACAGGAAGCGTGCTCGTGCAAATAGCGCGCGAAACGTTTCCAGGATTTTTTTCTGATCTGCCATTCACGGGTCAGCGGATGGTTTGTAGAAAAATCGGGCAAGCGCCTTACCGTTTCGTCGTTGAAAAGTCGGTTTTCTCTTTTCCGGAGAGTCGTGTAAGACCGTTCAAAATTTTGAAAGTTGACGGGCGGATTTTTTTGATAAAACACGTTGTTTGTAAACGTGAAGGATTTGCGGGATGTCAAATCGGCTTTTAAGAACGTGCTCACGTAATTTTTTTGAACGTAACTATAATATGATCCGCCCACCGGTTAAACGGAAAATGGTTTCTTACATTCTTATCCAGCGCAGTTAGGAACTGGTAGAAACCCGGGTGTTTCTTCGAAAATTGCTTTTCAAAAGGAGGGGGTGACAGCGCACCTAACCCTTCCGATTTTAGCAATCTGAAAGATTTTCCAAAAGCCTTCTTTATTTGGCTTAATGAATAATAATAGGTTTTAAAATACTCTCCTTCGAGGTGGGCCATTACCCCATTCTTATGAAAGCGCCTGAACGCAATTTTTCGATGCCCCTTAAGCAACCAGGCGATTTCCCACAGGCAAACAGGCGGCATGATAACCCAGGTCACGCAGGCCCCTGGTTTTAACAGGTGCGGCAGGTGGACGGTGACTTTGGCAAGATCATCGATGCAGTTAAGACCACCAAAATTGGAAAACACATAATCAAATTGTCCTTCGATCGTATTCAAGGCATCAAACGAAACTTGCTGGCAGGTAAGGGCTGTCTTCAAATTCAATTTTTGTTTTTTCTGAACCACTTT
>JANYKP010000473.1 GCA_025358195.1 Cyclobacteriaceae bacterium | reverse complement strand
TTAACCTTGGCATATACACGGCTGACATAGGTTACCTTAGTTCCTATGAAAAGACACAAGAATCGATTGATTACCTGAACGCCTGCAAAAGCCTGGCCGACAAACTTGGAGTAACCGGTTCGTTTGATCGTGCAACGCTGGAGAAATTTGAGGCAAACATTGCCAATAAAGACTCGCTGGCCGCACTCCTGAATGATGCCATGCAGAAGACCGACAAATATCTGAAAGATGGGAATCGCAGCAAACTCGGCGCTCTTTTGGTGACCGGCAGTTTTGTCGAAAGCCTTTACATTTCCACGGGCATCATCAAATCATACCCCAAAAATATTCTTCCTGACGACAAGAGGAATCTTGTGCTGACTCCGCTCATGCGCATCATTATTGATCAGAAAAAATCGGTTCGTGAAGTTACTAAAATGCTTAGCTCCGTAGATCAAACGGGGGCCATACCAACGATTGTCGCTGACCTAAAAAGCCTTGAATCAAGCTACAATTCATTAAACATTGACGAGCAAATCAAAAATAATAAAGCAAACCTGGTGCTCTCCGATAAGAACCTTGAAGAAATTACGCGCCTGGTGGAAAAACTGAGAGGTGATATCGTGCAATAATACCCTTTTTTGACTTGTGAGAAAGGGATTGGGTTTACCAATCCCTTTTTTTGCTTTCTTGTATTTCCGATCTACTTGTATATTTTAGGTGATAATCTTTTCATTCTATGAGTGAACCCGTCCTGAAGGCCATTCTCCGTTTATTTGCCATTGTAGCAAAAGAAGACCAAGTGACAACGCAAGAGCGGGACTACGTGCTTGCATTTTTAAATGACCACCTCGGTCGCAAAGCTGTCATGGAGAAGATCGCGTTCTTTGATGAATTTGCTCGCGACTTGCCGGACGACCAGGAGAAGAATGTCCAGGACCTTTGCCTTGAGATCAATCAGGAGGTAACGCAAAAACAAAAAGCCATTATTCTACTAGAGTTGATGAGCGTGATACTGGCGGATGGATACATTTCGGAGAAGGAAAACCGATACGCCAAAATGATCGGAGCTGCACTCAACGTAAGCAGTTCCGAAATTGATTTGATGACTCATTATATTTTGGGTGATCATCGAAAAACCTTTGATTCAGAAAAGATCCTGATCATCGATTCGATCGCGGAAAAACCCAACAATTGTAAGCATATCTTTCGTGATAAACTGGACGGCACGATCGCCATTTTAAATTTAAACTCCGGCGACCTTTACTTTTTTAAATATACGGGCCGCGGGGATATCTACCTGAACGGTGTTCCACAAAAATCGTCAAACATTAATCCACTTGCTCATGGAAGCAGCATTCGATGGGAAGGGGCCGATCCCGTTTACTTTGGCGAAACGCTGAGCCAATTCAAGAAATTCGTAGGAGAAGCCCGCACCACGTTTGAGGCAAAAAGCATTTCCTACCAATTCAAAAATGGCAAGCTGGGCCTCCGGCAAGTGAACATTGCAGAAGAGTCTGGTAATTTGATTGCCCTGATGGGCGCCAGTGGTGCCGGCAAGTCTACGTTGCTCCAGGTGTTGAACGGATCTGAAAGACCTTCCAGTGGATTTGTACTTATCAACGGCATCGATATCCATCGCGAACAAAAAAAAGTGCGAGGCGTTTTTGGTTTTGTGCCGCAGGACGATCTACTTATTGAAGACTTGACGGTATACCAAAACCTTTACTTCGCGGCCAAACTATGTTTCAATAATCAAACCGGAAATGAAATCGAACGTCTGGTCCTTCACACCCTGGATGACCTCGGCTTGCTTGAAACAAAAGATTTGATCGTCGGATCACCGCTGCGAAAAACTATCAGCGGAGGGCAGCGCAAACGTCTTAATATCGGCTTGGAATTGCTACGGGAACCGGCCGTACTTTTTGTGGATGAGCCCACTTCCGGTCTCTCCTCGCGCGATTCGGAAAATATTATTGATCTGCTGAAAGAACTGGCGCTAAAAGGCAAACTTGTATTTGCCGTCATTCACCAACCAAGTTCAGACATATTCAAGATGTTTGACCGCCTGGTGATTCTTGATACAGGTGGCTACCAGATTTACTATGGCAATCCGGTAGATGCCG
>JANYKP010000406.1 GCA_025358195.1 Cyclobacteriaceae bacterium | reverse complement strand
GGCCGATCCGGACTTTGCTGCGAATCATTGGATATATATCTATTATTCTCACCCGGATAAATCCGCCAATGTGCTCACTCGTTTTACTCTTAATGGAGATTCATTGGACGTAAAAAATGGAAAACAGATTTTGGAAGTGCCTGTTCAGCGCGAAAAATGCTGCCATACCGGTGGCTCCATTGTCTTTGGTCCGGATGGAAATTTATTCGTCTCTACCGGAGATAACACGAGTCCGTTTGAATCGGATAGCTACAATCCTGCCGATGAACGAAAAGACCGGTCACCCTTTGATGCTCAAAAATCTTCATCAAATACAAATGACTTGCGTGGAAAAATTCTTCGTATTCATGTTGAAGCGGATGGATCTTATACAATTCCTGAAGGGAATCTTTTTGTCAAAGGGGAACCCAACACCCGGCCTGAAATCTTTGTCATGGGCTGCCGCAATCCGTACCGGATTTCCGTTGACCAAAAGACAGGATATGTGTACTGGGGTGAGGTGGGCCCTGATGCCGGTGAAGACAGTCCGACACGCGGACCACGTGGTTATGACGAAGTCAATCAGGCCAAACAAGCTGGCAATTTTGGCTGGCCGTTGTTTGTGGGAAACAATTATGCATATGCGAAGTATGACTTTGAAACGAAATCGATTGGACCCAAGCCAGAGGTTGCCAGACCCATAAACACCTCGCCGAATAATACAGGCAAGATGGATTTGCCTCCTGCCCAGCCGGCATTTATTTGGTATCCGTATGCAGCCTCTCCGGATTTTCCATTGATGAAGCAGGGAGGTAGAAATGCAATGGCGGGACCGGTTTATTATTCGAAAGCCTATAAAAATGCCGAAGGATCCTATCCCGACTATTTCGATGGCAAGTTGATCATCTATGATTGGATGCGCAATTGGGTCCGGTTGGTGACGATGGACAAAGGGGGAAAGATCATGGATATCGAACCTGTCTTTGACGACATCCAGTTTAATAACATCATCGATATGGCTTTTGGTCCGGATGGTAAATTGTACACACTGGAGTATGGTACCAAGTGGTTTGCTCAAAATAAAGATGCGCGTCTTTCTGTTATTGAATACAACAAAGGAAATCGGCCGCCGGTCGCCAATCTTATTGCGGACAAAATTTCAGGAGCCGTGCCATTGAAAGTTTTATTTTCCGGTAAGGGGTCTAATGATCCGGATAACGACTCAATAAATTTTGAGCTTGATGTGAATGGAAAAATTCAATCATCGCCGCGGGGTGACTTCACGGTTACATTCGATAAGCCTGGCATCTACCGGCCAAAGTTGACAGTCATAGACGCCGGAGGCCTGAAGTCTGCCATGGAGCTGGTGATCATCGCTGGCAATGCGCCTCCCACGATAGCGATTAGCGCTTCTGGTAATTCCATGTACTACCTCGCCGGTGGTTCATCATCTTATCAAATAGTTGTGACTGACCCCGAAGATGGGAACACAGCCGATGGAACGATCAAAGCAGAAAAAGTAAAAGTTATAATTGATTTTCTGGCGAAAGGATTTGATCCAACCAAAATTGTGCTGGGACATCAGCGGCCTGAGTTACCAGGAAAGATCCTGATGGCTGAAAGCGATTGTAAATCCTGTCACCTCGTGGATCAGAAATCCGCGGGCCCCAGTCTTATTGAAATCTCCAATAAATACAAGGCCGTGAAGGGGTCGTTGGAATTGTTATCCGAAAAAATTCTGAAGGGTGGTTCCGGCGTGTGGGGGAGTGTACCGATGGCGGCACACCCGCAATTAAAAAAAGAAGAGGTCGCGCAAATGGTTGAATACATACTCACCTTGTCGGACCCGAAACTCAACGCAACCTTGCCGTTGAAAGGCGTGACAAAATTTGGTGAGGCACCAAAAGAAGGGCTCTCTGAAAAATCGGCTTATGTGATTACCGCTACATATGAGGACAACGGTACACCTGGAGTGCCTTCACTATCGGCAACCCGGACACTGGTGCTCAAAGCGCCCGTACTCACAGGCAGCGATGTGGCGGAATTAACAGGCGGGTTGCGTACCATGAAGGTGCCCACAGGAGGTCTGGTGCTTGAAAATATTCACCCTGAATCAAGTGCTTTGTTTCGTGATGTGGACTTGACAGGAGTGGGAAGAATGGATTTTATGGTGGCCGAGATGGGAGCGGTGAAGAGTGGTCAGATTGATGTGTATGTGGAATCAGTCAATGGGGAGAAGCTGGGGACGGTTAATTTAAGCAATTCATCAAAAGCAGAACTGATGAAGGACATTTTTGGCCGGACTGCATCCCTCATCATCAAAAAGCAGGAAGGCAAGAAAAACCTACTGCTGGTTTTCCGCAATCCACAAGCCGCGGGGAGTGATAATTTGTTCATTTTTAGAAAGATTGTTTTAAATAAATAGTTGGTGTTATTTCTGCATTCGACGTTGGTCGGGGTTTACTGGCGCAAGTCCTAATCGGTATGGCCCCCGCCCCGTTGGTGGTCGCGATGGATTGCGGGCGGCGACACCAACGCGTGCACGTCCGCAATAGCCGCCCGAACCCCTCTCGAAGTTGCCGTGAGCACCAGACTTCGTATGGAAAGCATGATTTGATTCTTCTGGCAGGCTGTTTTTTTTTGGTGGTACGCAAACACCAACCGAGGCGGGGATGGATGAAGTGTAGATGGGGGCTGGGGTAACGGGCCGATGGGTTGACGCGTGCTGAACGTTCGCAGGCGTGTTGGTGTCGCCACGCGCGAGTGCCTGCTCGAACACCAACCGGGGCGGGCTAAAACTTTAATTATCTTCTTTAACGGTATTACCCGTCTTGGTTGCAATGATTGAAGCAGTGAGGTGGTCTGTGAACCGCTTAGCCTCTTTTTTAGTGCCATAAGTACCACCGTTGAACATATCGTAATTTTTCAAATATTGATTTTCTACTCCTTTGAGTTTGATTATGTATTGTTTCATAGTTGAGTCGTTTTAAATCAAAATTCGCAGGAGGGGCAATAAAAAAAGAAAAAAAAGGGTTGTCGATGCAACCCTTTGATTATCAAAGATGGGCGGTCCGGACGGGACTCGAACCCGCGACCTCCTGCGTGACAGGCAGGCATTCTAACCAGCTGAACTACCAGACCAAATTTTTCGAAACCTGCTTTAACGGCTGCCTGACCACAACTGCTGACCGGCTAACCTGCCACCCTTTAAAACAGGGTGCAAAGATAACTTTCACCTGAATTTATCCAAAAGACCGTGCGTTATATTTGCTGAGGAGCCCATCCGGCTTAAACACCGATCTATAAAACATCAACGAAAAAGGGTTTTAGTGTTGGACTAAAACCCTTTCTATCGTTCTATCAGAAATCTCTCATTCCTTACTTTCTGTATTGTATAACTGGGCCACTTCCACGTCGCTGAGGGCCACCGAGAAAATCCAGACATCATCCATGAGTCCTTTAAAGTGATTACTGAACTCATCCGTATAGTTGGCCCAGGACTGGGTCATAATCCTGTTTCCACGTGCCTGAATAAATCCGAGGGCAAGTTTATTGCCGGGTGCCGGGTTGCCACCATACTTCACGCCGATGACTTTGCGCCTTACATTGCCGGCAGGCCAGAGGTGGAAATCAAATTGCTTTACTTTTTCAGAGTTGACATACATCGTGTGAATTTTCTTAGCGCTGTTGTAGGTGCATACAACATGAGTCCAGGTATTCTTGAAGTAAGGAGCTATGCCCGTGCCGGATACATCCTTATTAACAAGGGTACCTTGCCATCCTCCATTATCCTTTGTTTTCCCGCTGCCGTCCCAAATGTCATCTTCCCGGGTCGTGCTGTCTACTCCATCGTAGGCTGCTGTGAATTGAACTTTCTTCCGTCGGTTATACCATTGAAGAGTGTCTATTTCGAAGTGGAAGCCGAATTTGCCGGCAAGCCCCAATACAAAATGCCCTTTTCTTTCTCCACTCGACTTTATCCAAAAACTGATGGAGAAGTCTCCGTTGGTAAGAAACTGGTCCCCGTTGCTGATCTCAATAAGAGAGGTACTTCCATTAAAGGCGGCGGCCTTTCCGGCAGTCACTGCATGTGAATCCTCATAGGTAATATCAATGACGTCGGAAGGAGCCGGATCAAAATTGCCGGAAATATCGTCGGTAGTATTTTCAAACGTATAATGCGCCAGAACACCCACCGGATTGAACGGTGCATTGGGGTCTGGACCATTTTTCTCTTTACATCCGGTCGCCATTGCTAATAGGCCAAGTACAATGAGCGAGCAAATCCATTTAATTCTTTTCATAATAAGGTACAAGATTGAGTATTTTGTAATTGTTCATAAAAAAGAGTATGCCACATCATCGGTCATCAGTTTGTGGCCTATTGAATAGAAACAATGATCTGTTTCGTAGAAATAAATCCTCAGGTCATTTTTAGAATCATGACCAATATCATCAAAATGCCTTTTGGTGGGCGGCTGAGTTGAGAATGACTTTCTGAATTAACAAACAAGGCGCCGTGGTGGCGCCTTGCGAGGATTACTTTTGTGGAACTTACGGTGGGATCAATTGCCGTCGATGAGTTTCATGGATTCCTCTATTTCCTCATCGAACTTAAAGTCAAATGTGAAGTTAGAAATTTCCCACCCCATACCGTTTTTGTAAAGTTCAAAGGTAAACCTCACCGGGTCGCGCTGGTAGTATGCAAGGTAACTGGCGATTCTGAACCTGCTTCCCACTTTTTTACTCTTGATTTCCTCGTAACCAAGAAAATCACCCATCACCTTTACTTCTTTTGCCAGTTGGACAATGATGTTATTCATTTCGTCACCGCGTGGTTGTATCCACTTGTTCGTTGTTAGGGTATACTTCAGAGCAACATCATAGCCTTTGCTCTTGTAAAGATCAAAGAACGTGTTGATCAGCTCTTGTCCATCATCTTTTCCCTGTCCCATTGATAACAATGTACCAACGGCCAGGAGTAATGTGAGTAGGTTTTTTTTCATGTTTTGGATTATTTAAAGTTGGTTCGTTTAAATTCTAAGTTAAAAATAATGTTTGTTGACTAGGATTTATGGGATTGGGAAAAAGGATTATTAGGTAAAACGCTTTATCCCTTTGCGTGGCTGCGGAGGTGAAGTTATAGTCACCGCCCGCAACGAATCGTTATAAACGCGGTGATTAGGCGGTTTCGGTAACTAATTTCAAAAAACTGCTAATTTTGCACCCGCACATAAACGCCCAAGATGACTTTGTTGGATTTTGAAAAACCGATTGCCGAGCTGGAGTCCAAACTTCAGGATATGAAGCAACTGGCGGATGACAGCGATGATTCGGTCAATACCGCAATCCTGGCGCTGGAAAATAAAATTCTCGACCTTAAGAAGGAGACCTTTGAAAACCTCACGGGCTGGCAGCGGGTGGCACTCTCCCGTCATCCCGACCGGCCCTATACACTGGACTACATTTATGAAATCACTACTGACTTTATCGAACTTCATGGAGATCGGAATGTAGGCGATGATAAAGCCATGGTCGGCGGTCTGGGTAGTATTGACGGGCAAACGTTTGTGCTCATAGGCCAACAGAAAGGAAGGAACACCAAGCAGCGACAGATGCGCAACTTCGGTATGGCCAACCCGGAAGGCTATCGCAAAGCGCTCCGGCTTATGAGAATAGCTGAAAAATTTAATAAACCCATTGTTACGTTCATCGATACGCCCGGTGCTTTCCCGGGACTGGAAGCGGAAGAGCGTGGTCAAGGTGAAGCCATTGCCCGCAACCTGAAGGAAATGTTCATGCTCAAAGTACCCGTCATCTGCATCATCATCGGAGAAGGCGCTTCGGGTGGTGCGTTAGGTATTGGTATTGGCGACAGGGTTTATATGCTCGAAAATACCTGGTACTCCGTCATCTCACCGGAATCCTGTTCTTCTATCTTATGGAGAAGTTGGGACTTTAAAGAGCAGGCGGCGGAAGTGTTGAAGCTTACAGCAAAAGACATGAAGCAGCTTAAACTAGTGGACGGAATTATCAAAGAACCTCTCGGGGGGGCACATACAGACATCAAGTGGATGGCGAATGAAGTGAAAAACTCAATCCTTACAACCTATCATGAGTTAAGCAAATTACCCACCCAGGAATTGATCAATCAGCGGATTGATAAGTTTTGTTCGATGGGAGTAGTGAGGGAATAGGCTGGTTACTGGTTTCTGGTAACAGTTCATAGAAAGGTCAATGGATTACTTCAACCCGAAAATCCGAAATGAGATTATCAGTAATTAACACCGGCTATTTTAAGCTCGATGGTGGTGCCATGTTTGGCGTTGTTCCGAAATCCATTTGGCAAAAGACCAATCCTGCTGACGAAAATAATCTTTGTACGTGGGCCATGCGTTGCCTGCTGATCGAAAATGGAGACCGGCTTATCCTGATCGACAATGGAATCGGTGAAAAGCAACACTCGAAATTTTTAAGTCATTACCATTTACATGGAGAAGACACCCTTATAAAGTCGCTTCACAAAGCAGGTTTTTCAGCTTCGGATATTACTGATATGTTCCTTACCCATCTGCATTTTGATCATTGCGGCGGGGGAGTAAAGAAGGATGGTGAGAACTTTGCGCTCACATTTCCAAAGGCCACGTATTGGTCGAATGAGGACCATTGGAAATGGGCAACGCAACCGAATACCCGTGAAAAAGCCAGCTTTCTCAAGGAGAACATTTTTCCTGTCAAGGAAAGCGGTCATCTCAAAATGATTGACATGAATAAGCCTTCACCCCTGAAAGAATTTGATATTTTTTATGCCTCCGGTCACACAGACAAAATGATGATACCGATGATCCGCTTTAAAGACAGGACCCTTTGTTTTGTGACGGATCTTATACCTTCCGCCAGTCATATTCCCGTACCGTATGTGATGGGGTACGATACCCGGCCTTTGATAACG
>JANYKP010000437.1 GCA_025358195.1 Cyclobacteriaceae bacterium | reverse complement strand
GTAACGCGTCCTCAAATCTACACGTACTTTTCTTTTTTCAAGTGTTCTATTAATTAAAGAGAGATAAAAGGCAGCATTCATTTTTTCACCCCTTCAATTTTTGTATTCAACTTCTCTCCACCACCAATTTCCACAACCGATGATCCATAGACCCGAATTTCAGATTTTATAAAATCTTCGGCCTCAGCCTTGTAAATATTTTCGACATACTTCTGCGGGTTTCGGTCAATATAGGGAAACCAGGTGCTGTGAATTTGAACCATCACACGATGCCCCTTCTTAAACGTGTGAAGAATATCTTGCAAAGCAAATGCGACCTCCGAAATTTCTCAAGGCTTAAAAGGCTCTGGTTTCTCAAAACTATTGCGAAACCTTCCTCGAAACACTTCATGCCGCACGAGTTGCTGATAGCCTGCCAACACGATATTGGCAGGATTGCGCTTATCGTTTGGTGTATCTTGCGGATAGACGTCAATCAATTTTACAATAAAGTCCGCATCCGTTCCGGTCATGGATACCCTTAATTTAGCAGCTATCTCACCTGCAAGTGTCACGTCTTCACTCAACAGTTCCGTTTGGAAAGTGAGGACATCGGGTCGCTGCGAAGCCGTTCGCTGGTCATCCGTCATAAATCTCCTCGGCGTGAATACCAGACCTTCTGTTTGTGATGTGTATGCCACCGGGTGAGCAGGGTCACTCGTGTATTCAAAAACGGCATCGGCTTTTGTGGGAACATTGATTGATAACTCACCACCTTCTCCAAAATATAATTTTACAGGTGGAATTTCCTTCGGCGGCCATACGGCAAATTGTTTCCATTGCTTGAGGCCACAGTCAAACATGTACGCTTCAGGCAAATCGGATTGTTTATTGTCTTTCAGAATGGCGTTAAAAAACTTTCGTTCGATCTCGCGCTGATAGAAAGTAGAAATACTGTCACCAAAATAGATGTGATTAATCATCTGATAGCCAGTCTCTCGCGACCAATCACCATGACTCCACGGCCCCATGACAATCGTATTGGAGGCACCCGGACTAGTACTTTCGATTCGTTTATAAATATTGAGCGGACCGTAAAGATCCTCCGCGTCGTACCACCCTCCTACCGTCATGACGGCATGTTTCACTCCGGTCAGGTGCGGCAACAGGCTTCTCTTCTGCCAAAACTCATCGTAGTTGGGATGGTCGATAATCTGCTGCCAAAAGAAATTATCACCGTGATACTTTTCAGTTGCATTCTTAAGCGGGCCGATACTCAAATTAAACGCATAACCGTCTCTTGGTTGCTGCGAGTAAAATCGTTCAATCTTGTCAGTGTACCAACTCTTGCTAGTAGGCCCTGCATGCTGATAGCCAAAAACTGCAAATGCGGCCAGGTAGCTTTGCAAAAACACACCCTGGTGGTGAAAATCATCAAAGAAAAAATCAGAGATTGGTGCCTGGGGTGAAGAAGCCTTCAAAGCGGGATGAGCATCGGGGATGCTGGCGGCAGCATAAAATCCTGGATAGGATATGCCCCATTGACCCACCCGACCATTATTGCCTTTGATGTTTTTGGTCAGCCAGTCGATCGTATCCCATGTATCCGAGGACTCATCAACAGCGGTTTTATTTTTACGGTCGTTGCCAGGAATATTGGGCCGCATGTTATCAAAGGTCCCTTCCGACATCCACCGGCCCCGGACGTCCTGATAGACAAAGATGTATCCATCGTGCATCAGAAATTTGGAAGGACCCAACCGGTTTCTGGGAAATTTGGTTGTGCCGTAGGGCGATACACTATAACAGGTACGCTGCATCAAAATAGGATACACTTTGGATTTATCCTTCGGCACATAAACCGATGTAAAAAGTTTTATCCCGTCGCGCATCGGAATCTGGTATTCAAATTTGTCGTAATACTGTCGCGAATAGACAGAATCCGGTACTTGTGCCCAGGCCGCTGCCGGAAGGTATGTCAGCCAGAAGAAAAGGATTTTTCTCATTTCGGATAATTAATAAGTAATGGTAAGGTACTGAGCCCCCGTGGAAATTCAAGGACTTTTATAGTAGCGGTGAAGAATTATCAGCTAACGATAATTACTTTTAGAAGTATGAACCGGCCACTTATTATTCTCATCCTCTCACTGATTTCGTTTTGGACTGTTGCCCAAAATGATCAAACCCTCGCCCGCATTGGATTTGGCTCCTGTAGCAACCAGGATTCAACCGCTCAACTATGGCCAGAAATCCTCGATCAGAAACCACAACTCTGGATCTGGCTTGGTGATATTATCTATGGTGACACGCATGACATGACGGTGTTGCGGACCAAGTATGATCACCAAAAGCGCAATTCTGATTACCAGCAGTTGATAAAAATGTGTGCTGTTCTTGGTACCTGGGATGATCATGACTACGGCCAAAATGATGGTGGAAAAATTTTCTCCAAGAAGAATGAAAGTAAAAAAGAGCTGCTCCGGTTCCTGGATGTCAAACCCGATGATCCCATCCAAAATCACTCGGGTGTTTATAGTTCACATACGTATGGAACAGGTAGACAAAAAATAAAAATTATCCTTCTGGACACGCGGGCCTTCCGGGATACAATCTTTCGTTCGAAAAACCCCGGAAGGAGGTATGACCCCAATCCTGATGGAGACATTCTCGGTGAAGAACAGTGGGCCTGGTTTGAACAAGAGATAACAAATTCTGACGCGGCCATTCATATCATTGGATCAAGCATCCAATTCATTTCAAATGATCATGGATACGAAAAGTGGGGCAATTTTCCGAAATCCCGTCAACGCATGCTGGACGTACTGGTGAAACATAAAACCAACCGGCCAATCATTATTTCCGGTGATCGACATATGGCCGAGATTTCGAAAATGGCGGTTCCCGGTTTACCCTCCCCGATATATGACTTTACTTCCAGCGGGCTCACCCACACGTGGAACTCAAAGGATGCGACAGAGGAAAATCAATATCGAATCAGTAAGCTGGTCATTGAAAAGAACTTTGGAATGCTGTTGATTGATTGGTCAAATAATGAACCAACGATTACTTTAGAAATACGCGGGAAAAGTAAAACTCCTTTTGACACACCGATGGTTGTCCACTGATGTGGCAGCCTGAAAATTGAAAAAATATTCTCACCTTCTACCCCTGAAATGAAAGAGGCATCAAAATATACCCTTCAGGTCGGCATTGCGTTGGTCATAGCCAACATGATTGGTACAGGGGTTTTTACTTCTCTGGGATACCAGGTTGGGCCCTTGCCCTCTGGGTTCGTTATCCTGATGTTGTGGCTCCTGGGCGGCGTGATTGCACTTTGTGGAGCTTTCACGTACGCAGAAATATCCACCACCCTTAAGCGATCCGGCGGAGAGTACTACTACCTCGGCGAGATTTTCCATCCGGTGTTGGGCTTTATGAGTGGATGGATGAGTACGTTGGTGGGGTTCGCAGGGGCTATATCCGCAGTCGCGTTGGCGATCGGGTCGTACTCGTCGGTGCTATTTAGCGTATCCGAAAAAGTTGTGGCTATAACCAGCATCGTTCTCATTTCAGGTATTCATTTATTTGGAGTAAAAGCAGGTGGAGCGGCACAAACACTTTTGACTGGAATCAAACTTTCACTCATCGTTTTCTTTTGCCTGGCTCCCTTCTTCTTTTCCGAAAATTCATTGTCAGGGATAAGTTTCCTGCCGAAGGCCGGCGATCTGGATTTGATTTTAACACCGGGCTTTGCGGTGTCACTGGTCTTTGTGGTTTATGCTTACACCGGATGGAACGCCGCCGCTTACATCGCGGGAAATCTGGAAAACCCGACCAGAAATTTACCACGCGCACTGTTGATTGGTACTGTTATCGTAGTAGTTGTATATCTGGCATTGAACAGCATGTTCCTCTACACAGCCACCTTTAGCGAACTTGATGGACAGAATGACATTGGCAATGTGGTTGCCATTAAGCTTTTTGGTGAAGAGATTGGAAAAGTATTTTCGGCGTTGTTCAGCATTGCACTGCTCTCCACCCTCAGCGCCATGACGATTGCCGGGCCGCGTGTCACGGAGGCGATGGGCGAAGATTACCCGGCCTTAAAAAAATTTTCTACCCGGAACCGGTTTGACATGCCTTACTGGTCAATCATTCTTCAGGCGGGATGGTCAATTTTCCTTGTGATGGTTAGCTCCTTCAAGGAGATCATTCAATATATATCCATCAGTCTTTCTATCTTCTCGATGCTGACCGTAGCGGGAATTTTTATACTACGCAAAACACATAAAGACCGTCCGTTTCATTTGCCCTTCTACCCTTTTACACCAATACTATTTATTATTGTCACCTGCTGGATGATTTATTATATGTTCCGGGAAGATCCTAAAATTATTTTCTACTCGCTGGCTACTATGATTCCGGGTGCGATCCTTTATTTTAGTGTCTCAAAATCCAAAAAAAATTGAAAGCTAACCCTTGCCTGCTATTATTCTTTATCGTTTGCGCCTGCACCACCAGGAAAGAACAAACTTCCCAATCAGCGACTGACTCGCTTCGCGTTCTTGACAGCATCCGTAAAATTCCGCCTCCTGAGGTCATCAAAAAAAATGTTCCTCTGGAGGCACTGGGCCGGTACATCGCGGGACTTGATCAAACCGATTCAACTTCCTACTCAAAACTTCAACAGGAAGCCTCCTGGAAAAGTTACAAAGCATCAACCGACTCGAGCTGGAATCGGTTATTTAATGACCGGCTTGGAAAGATGCAAACCTGGCAATCTTCAAATCTTGCTACAAAAATAAATGACTCGCTTAGCGTTTTCTATCCGTTTTCCGGGCCGGATTTTATTCACGCTTATTACTTATATCCTTCCGCGAAGGAGTTCATTCTGGTAGCGTTGGAACCAATCATGGAGGCCGTCAAGCTCGATAACCTCAACAGTACCACCCGTAATAGTTTTCTGGACAGTCTTAGTCACTCCCTTCGGGATAGCTTTAGAAAAAGCTTTTTTGAAACAAACAACATGCGAGAAGACATTAAACGCGTAAAAGGGGTGTTGCCCCTTCTTTATTTCTTTGTCGAACGAACCGGCCATGAGTTGATAGGACAACAATTTTTTTATGTGGACTCTGCGGGCTCAGAAACACCGACAACGATTGCTAGGTTGTACAAGCACAAGACACCCGGCGTAAAATTGGAACTCCGTGATCGGCAGACGAATAAAATAAAACAACTCTATTATTTTAACATCAACATGTTGAACGCTGAGTTGAAAAGAAGGCCCGGTTTTGAAAAATTCATAAAGCGAAAGAAACCCTTCAATACATTTGTTAAATCGGCTTCCTACCTCATGCACCGAGACTCGTTTACCGAGATAAAAAGGTTGATTACGGGAAATTCGGAGAGCCTTTTCCAGGACGACACAGGTATTCCGTACAGTGAATTCAAGGGCAATTTGGGTTGGAACCTTCAGTTTTATGGCGACTACAAAAAGCCGATAAAATTATTTGAAATGAGGTATCAGCCAGACCTCGACTCTGCTTACAAAGCTACTACCACAAAAGAACCCATTCCATTCACCCTGGGCTATCATTACGGTTCGAAAGATCATAACTACATGTTGGTAAGGAAATCAAAAACGTCCAAACCCCGTTAACAAAAGAGTTCACTGAAACTAAAGCCCTATCTCTAATCTCATCATCAATTAACATTTATTATAAAGGTAAGATCAAGGTCCGTCTCGCCATCTGCCGATGTGGAGACGTCGGACTTAATATCGGGTTGATGCTTGAGCACCACCCGGAATGAGTTGCTGCCGGTGGAGGGTGTGGATGCTGTGGTCCAGGTTGTGGTCAATCCTACCGGCCTACCGTTCTTGTCAACCGATAAGCCATAGTTTACCGGGTCATTGCGATTATCAATATTTCCATCGCCCACAGGATTTGAAAACAATCCAGCATTCCAGGAAAAGAAAAATTGGTGCTCCTCTGCCTCTCCTTCTATTTGCTTGCTAACATCGTAAAAGGTGTCCGTTGGTTGATATAATCCATCGACTAGCTGAATGGTGAGTGTGTAGGTGGTTCCTTTCATCAAATTGATGGGGCCGTCAACTTTAATGTCTTGCGCTCCGATGTTGTCTGGGTCAGTGGCCGTAACAACCACAGATGACCCCGAAGAGCCACCAGAAGGAGTAAATGTAATCGTCGCCCGAGTGATCAGTTCTGGAATATTTTCCGGAACCGGATCTTTCACCTTGCAGCCGACTAAAAATATGAGCGAACTGATAACAAGTGAGGCAATAAAGAGGTTGACTGGTTTTTTCATTGATTATTTACTGTAACACATCGAGAAGAAACTAAAAACTGTATTTAAGGGCCAATGAGACATTCCTTCCAAGATCATTGGCATAGTAACGCATCCGGTTCGTGTACTCGCGGTAGGCCACATTTGTCAGGTTGTCAACGGAAATGCGGACGTCGAACATTGATTTTTTTACAGGTTTTGAAATACCGGCTGATAGTGAAATCAATCCATAGCCTGCCGGGGCCGCGACAAAATCGAAATTCCGGTTGTCGGTGGCAAACAAATCGACGCCTTGCGCTTTTGCATCATTGATCTCCCGTATCGTGACAACCCTGGGTGCACGACTTTGATGCGCTACATATTTCACTCTCGCCTCCAGGAAAAAATTCTTCCAGGCATTTACGGTGGGCTGATCGTAACGCAAGGAAAGTTCATAACGGTTCGAAGGAATGAAAATCAAATAATCACTGTGGGTCTCATCCCTGGCACGTAACATGGAAACTTTGGAGTTGATCTTGAAATGCTTGCTTAGCCGGTACGCCACAGAAAGATCGCCGCCCAAAAAGGAAGCGTCCGTTTGAGTGTAACGGAAATAGGGGAAAATACCACGCAGGTTCTGGGTTACCCCCCGAGGTTTTAAATAGATGTAGTTGAAAATGTAATTCAGGTAACCTGAAATTTCTCCACTCCATCTACTCTTCTGAAACCGGTATGAATTCACCCATTTGATCGCTTGCTCAATTTTAAAATTTGTAGTGCTGATATCTTTCACCTGGTTGGTGGTCTCATCCAGGAGCAAACCAAATTCGATGGCGGCGGCACTTTGGTGTGTGCCCAAACTGTATAATTCTGCGACATTGGGAGGACGCCAGGCGCTTCCCAATGTTGACGTGAACGAAGACATTTCGTTGATTGCGTAGGTGCTGCCGATGGTTCCGCTGACGTTATGGAAATTAAGCTGACTGCGGAAGAGTTGGTTACTAAAATCGAAACCCACTACATCGTAGAACCTGAAATCATAGCGGGCTCCGGCCTCCAGTTGCCATTTCGCCAGTGAAATTTTTTCAATCCAAAAAAGTCCTGTGGAGGCGTTAATAAAATTAGGAATGAATGGAATGTTTTGCGTGCCATCAATTTTTTGATTGTCCTGCATCATTCCGTTCAAGCCACGGCAACTCACTCTATTTTTCCCAAACGTCTTTTCCCATTCCAGGTCGAGCGTTTGGGTGAAAAGCTTATAACCCAGCGCTGCAACATCTTTCAGCGAACCCCTGCGCACATCAAACTCCTTGCGTTCATTATATTGAAAGCCGTATTGGAAATTATACCGGTTGCCGCCCTTGACCAGGTGGCCATTCAATTTAAAAAGGTCGTGGGTTACCTCTTGTCTTGGTTGCAGGATGTCATATGTAAAAGTCTGCGTGTACTGTGGCGGTTCACGATCCAACGCATTGGCCAGATCTTCGGCACTGCCAACAGCCGAGCCGCGAAGGATACCAATCTTTGTGTTGAAGTGGCTGTAAAAAGCTTCAAACCCTTTGCGTTCCCCGTGATACCCAATGGACCCCGAGTAATTCATCTCTGTAAAGCCGGTATTGGACAGGTTATAGTTGGAAGCATGCGAGTCGCCGGATTTTTTTCCGGTGCCTTGCAAGCGCCAACCCCAGCCATTGTGATTTTTTATTCCACCCTCCAACATTCCAGAGGCGATGCCGGCCCAGCCATTGCTGTTTCCGATCAAATTAAATCTTCCACCCAGACCAGCGGTAGTAGGTAATTCCGCCGGGTTGACAATTACCACTCCACCCAGGGCATCCGTTCCGTATTTAATGGCACCCGCATCTTTGATCACTACAATAGTGGAGGCGATGAACGGATCGATTTCAGGAGCATGCTCAGCTCCCCACTGTTGACCCTCCTGCCGGATGCCATTATTCAAAATTAAAATGCGCTGGCTATGCACCCCGTGAATCACTGGTTTGAAGATGGCAGGACCTGATTGAATCGAGCCAACGCCTGTAATACTTCGTAAAGCCTCACCCAATGTTTTTCCTTTGGTCTCTTCCAACTCCTTACCCGAAAGTTGCCCATAATTGGAAGTAGCGGTGATCTGTTCTGCTTTTTCTTGTACAACTACTTCTTTTAGAACTCTTTCCTCTGGCTGAAGATTAACAATGGAGAGATTTGTTTTTTTGGTATCAACCTGCACCTGTTGGGTGATATACCCCAGGAATTTTATTTCGAGCGTATAATTTCCGGGGC
>JANYKP010000418.1 GCA_025358195.1 Cyclobacteriaceae bacterium | reverse complement strand
TGAAGAGGGAAGATTTGGTAAGGCGATTTTGATTGGGAACAATGGAGTAAAACTTCAGCAGGAATGACTTCTTTCACGCAAAGTGCGCAAAGGGAATTCACAAAGGAATGCAAAGGGTTCGTGCAAGGGAATTGTTTTATATCTGAATGCCGTTATTATAAATAATGAATCGCGTCTCCATTATTATTCCTGCATTCAATGAAGAGAACGGCATTGGGGAGGTTATCCGGGAAATACCACGGGAGTTGGTAACGGAAATTGTTGTCGTCAATAACGCTTCCACGGATGACACCGAGAAAATTGCCAAGGCTGAAGGAGCCACGGTACTTCGTGAACCAACGCCTGGTTATGGTCGCGCGTGCCTGAAAGGAATAAACCATTTAAAACAATCTGACCTCCGGCCACACATCGTGGTCTTTCTGGATGCTGATCACTCCGATTATCCGGAGGAGATGCGGGAACTCATACGGCCGATCGAAGAGGGCAACGCGGATTTGGTGATTGGTTCGCGGGCGCTGGGCAAAAAAGAACATGGCTCCATGACGCCCCAACAGGTTTTTGGAAATTGGTTGGCAACACGTCTTTTAAGAATTTTGTACGGCGTCCGGTTTACCGACCTGGGCCCTTTCCGCGCCATTCGCTTTGATAAACTGGTGGAATTGGATATGCAGGACAAAACCTATGGCTGGACTGTGGAGATGCAACTGAAAGCAGCAAAAATGGGTTTTCGGTGTATGGAGGTGCCGGTGCGCTACCGGAGACGCATTGGGTTTTCAAAGATTTCGGGAACGGTGAAGGGAACGGTGATGGCGGGATATAAAATTATTACCACGATATTTAAGTATTGGTGACGGAAGTTGGCATTTGGCTGTTAGCCATTGGCTTTTAGCTGTTAGCTTTTGGTACTTAGCTTTGGCAATCCGTTCTTAATTATGACGTTTGACAAGCCAACGGCCAAAAGCCAATAACTAACCGCCAACCTGTCGGAAAAGTGTTCGAAGTTTCAAAAAAATGCAACTGCTCGTTACCATATTATACTCGCTCTCACTTCTCTTCATCTTCCTTTTCAGCCTGGGCCAACTTCACCTGACTTGGGTTTATCGGAAGGGAAAGAGGAAGATTGCTCCATTGGAAGCTACAGCAGAATTTCTTCCAGTCGTCACCATCCAACTCCCGGTCTTTAATGAAAAATATGTAGTAGAGCGATTGCTGGACGCCGTGAGTCGTATTGACTACCCAAAAGACAAGCTTGAAATCCAACTGCTGGATGACTCTACGGATGCGACGACCAACATTATCTTAAAAAAAATTGAATCACTCCGCCCCCTTGGACTGGATATAAAATTGATCCACCGTGAGAATCGTGCCGGGTATAAAGCTGGCGCACTCGATCATGGCTTGCATGCCGCCCGGGGTGAGTTCATTGCCATCTTTGATGCAGACTTCATTCCTCAACGGGATTTTCTGCTGAAAACATTACCCTACTTCCTTGCCCCCTCAATCGGTGTTGTGCAAACGCGGTGGGGACACATCAACCGGGAGTATTCGGTACTTACACAGCTTCAGGCGTTCGGATTGGATGCACATTTCTCCATCGAACAAAGTGCGCGGAATTCATCCGGTAGTTTTATCAACTTCAATGGTACCTGTGGTGTCTGGCGTAGACAATGCATTACCGAGGCTGGCGGCCGGGAATTTGATACGCTGACAGAAGATCTGGACCTCAGCTATCGTGCACAGTTGAAGGGCTGGAAGTTTCATTACCTGGAAGACGTGGCTACTCCGGGAGAATTACCGGTTATTATGCCCGCCATCAAGTCGCAGCAATACCGGTGGAACAAAGGCGGCGCTGAAACAGCGCGTAAAGTTTTTGGCGCGGTGCTGCGGTCGGACTATTCATTGACCAACAAACTGCATGCATTTTTTCACTTGTTCAATAGCTCGGTATTCGTATGCCTCCTCCTGGCAGCGGTGCTGAGTGTCCCGATGCTCTATATCAAAGCCAGTCACCCCGAACTTGGGTGGTTGTTTAATCTCGGCATCGTCTTTCTTTTGGGATTCCTTTCCATTGCTCTTTTTTATTGGACTTCTACGCAGCGCTTTTATATCCACGCATGGAAAAAATTCATTCGGTTATTTCCTGGTTTTCTTATCATTTCGATGGGACTGTCGTTTCATAATGCTGTCGCCGTTCTCGAAGGACTGCTGGGGCGTAAGACGCCGTTTATCCGCACCCCTAAGTTTAACGTTACGGATCTGAAGGAATCATGGGAGGGAAACAGTTATATCAAGACCCGAATCAATTGGATTACGGTCATGGAAGGAGTGCTCTGTGTTTATTTTATTTTTGGAATCGTTGCCGGATTCATACTTCGTGATGGCGGGTTAATTTTCTTTCACCTGATGCTGGCCCTGGGTTTCGGCGCTGTGTTTTACTATTCGGTAAAGCCTGCCATGAATGCGTAATGTGAAAGCACGATCGTTCTCACTGCTTATTCTTTTTATTGCCTTTATCTGTTATATCACATATATACTTGAGCGACACGAAAGCGTGCAACTGGTCGCTTGCTTTGGCGCCCTGTTTTTGTTTTACGGCTGGATCATCCAAAAGGAACCGAACATCAAATTTTGGCTGATAGGTTCGATCATCATTCGTTTGAGTCTGCTGGTTGCGTTGCCGAATTTATCCGATGATTTTTATCGTTTCATTTGGGATGGACGGCTGTGGGCCGCGGGGCAGCATCCTTTCGAGGCACTTCCTGCCGATTTTCTTTCCCAAAATATGTCGGGCCTGGATGCCTCCCTGTTTGAAAAACTGAACAGCAAGGAATATTTCACCATCTATCCCCCGGTGGCACAGTTCATTTTTTGGCTTGCCGTTAATATTGAGCCTGTCGAAATATCGTCAGGCTCAATATTGTCGAGTGTCGTAGTGATGCGGATACTTGTTCTTTTGGCAGAATCAGGGAGTATAATTTTGATAGTAAAACTGCTCGACCGATATAAAATGCCCCGGAGGAACGTACTTCTTTATGCGCTTAATCCGTTGGTTATCATCGAACTTACGGGCAATCTTCATTTTGAAGCTTTTGTGATTTTCTTTTTGCTGTTAAGCGTTTGGTTGTTGAGTTTGGATAAAATTGCAATGTCCGCGGTCAGTTTTGCTTTTGCGATCGGTGTGAAATTGTTGCCCTTTATTTTCCTACCCTTCCTGTTGGGGGTTTTTGGATGGCGAAAGGCTTTAATTTTTTATGCAGTCACAGGCATGAGTTGTGTGATCCTTTTTATTCCCATGTATGATCAGCACGTGATCGATGGTTTTTCACAAAGTCTCCATTTATATTTTCAAAAATTCGAGTTCAATGCCAGTCTCTACTACCTCGTTCGTGAGTATGGATTTTGGAACGTTGGATACAATACGATTCAAACTACAGGTTGGAAATTGGGAGTGGTGAGTGGCATCTTAATTTTGACCTACTCGTATCTCCAGGGAATGAATCGTGGGAAGTCTGCGCTTGACAAACTTTCCACCGGATTTCTGTTCATCCTGCTTATTTATTTTTCTTTCTCAACCATTGTTCACCCGTGGTATGTAACGACCTTACTG
Organism: Cyclobacteriaceae bacterium; assembly: GCA_025358195.1. Taxonomy (GTDB): domain Bacteria; phylum Bacteroidota; class Bacteroidia; order Cytophagales; family Cyclobacteriaceae; genus ELB16-189. The sequence continues at coordinate 4,541 of JANYKP010000418.1, read as the reverse complement.
GCGTTTTCCGTTTTCACACATTTTCGATTTGTACCGTTATGGACAGCCTTGATTTTTCTTTCCTACGTGGGTTATTCCCAAACGGGCTTTTCTGAAAATCTATGGATTACTGCCTTCGAATATGTGTCCGTGTTTGGGTACCTTGGGTATGAATTATTATGGAAGGAAAAAGAATCTGTTTTGCAGGAACGCTCTTAGTTATTGCGTTGTCTGTCAGCGCTCAGTCAGCTTTCGATAAAAAGTTGCAATCACTTTATAGAAATTCCGTTTTGACCATTGCACCCACGGAGCTTCAAAGCTTGATAAGGGGAAACAAGAAAGTGCTTGTACTTGATACGCGTAAACCGGAAGAATACAACGTAAGTCATCTGCCCGGCGCAGTGCTCATAGATTACAGTACCTATACTGCTAAAGAGCTGGATAAGTTGGACCGGAAAGCAAAAGTGATTGTTTATTGCACGGTGGGGTATCGCAGCGAACGAGTAGGGGAAAAGTTATTAAAACTGGGGTTCAAAGACGTACGCAATCTGTATGGCGGAATCATCGAATGGAAAAATGAAGGATTCCCCACGGTTAATAAGAACAATAAGGCGACCGATAGTATTCACGCTTACAATAAGAATTGGTCGCGCTGGGTGTTAAAGGGAATTAAGGTGTATTGAAGTGAATAACCACACTTCACATCGCGTCGAACTCCGCTCTTTGCTGATCATTTTCTATCGGAATCCGGGGTTGGGGAAAGTAAAGACACGGCTGGCAGCAACATTGGGTGATGAAAAGGCTTTGGCTATTTATCTATTGTTAGCATCTCACACAAAAAGTATTACAGAACACGTCGACGTTGATAAAGTGGTGTACTACACTGACTACATTGACAGGGAAGACAACTGGCCGAATACGCTGTTTGACAAGCAACTTCAGCGTGGAGCTGATTTAGGTGAACGAATGCTGAATGCGTTCGCCGATGGGTTCAGCCACGGCTACCAATCTATTTGTATCATCGGCACGGATTGTTTAGAGCTCACCACGGAAATAATAACCAAGGCCATTAAGAAATTGGAGCAGCAGGACGCAGTCATTGGACCCGCCCGGGATGGGGGGTATTATTTGTTGGGGATGAACAACCTGCTGGCAGGCGTCTTTAAAAACAAGCAGTGGAGTACAGGTTCCGTCTGTGCAGACACCATGTCGGATTTTAAGAAACTGGGTCTGAATTTTTTTCAGCTGGAATTGCTGACCGACATCGATGAGGAAAAAGACTTGCCAGCGGCCATCAAAAAATCATTTCAACTTCTCTAAGGTCCGGATGCTGCGAGATTCGCGGGAGACCGGCATTTGTTTCCCGCAGATCACGCTAATTTTCGCAGATAAAAAATACGAATCTGCGGTTTGATCTGCGTTAATGCCCGAAATCTGCGGGAGACCTGTATTTTTCCTCGCAGATAATCCAGAAAAAATCATTTCAACTTCTCTAAGTCACGGATCAGGATCCGTCGCCGATCAAAATTTATTAAGTTATTTTCTTTCATATCATTCAGAATCGTCGTGACTGTTTGACGGGAGGTACCTGTGAGGGACGCAATATCTTTATGGGTAAGCTTCGTAGGAATCAGGGTCTCAAATCCAACCTTTTTTCCTTTCCAGGAGGCGGTGTCTTTCAAAAATTCTACGATGCGCGTGCGGGCATCTTTGAATACCATCAGTTCCAGTTTTCGCTCCAGTTTGATAAGGCGCAAGCCTACAAGTTTCAGCATTTTGAAACTCAACTCCCGGTTATCATACATCAGCGTCTTCAGTTCTTCAATGCTTAATGGACAAATAGAAGTAGAATCGTCCATGGATTGGGCGAAATCTTTGCGCCTTTCTTCTCCCGCCAGGGCCAATTCTCCAAAAATTTCTCCGGAACTGAGAATGGAGCTGATGACTTCCTTCCCGTCTTCGAGGTAGTGACCGATGCGAACCCTTCCTTCGGCAATCATATAAATATGGGTGGCCGGTTCGTCAGGAAAAAAAATGAATTCATCTTTCTTAAAAAAATGAAAAGTATGCTTGTCACCCATAACCTTCACCTTGTGAGGGCACAGCACATCGTAGAGGTCGACACTTTCAAAATACCAAAGGGCGGATTCCTTCCCCATTACTTATAACTGTTTCATGGTTTAAAGTTAGTTCTGATCGTAATTCTAACGATATTTCACGTCGAATTAGTTTCATGGATAAACGTATTCTTACAGAAATCTGGATTTATCCCGTGAAAGGGTTAGGGGGAATCCGGCTTCGGTCATCTCGTGTATTGGGAAAAGGCCTCCGCCACGATCGCCGCTGGATGCTGGTGGATGAGAATAACGTGTTTATGACACAACGCGACTTTCCAAAACTGTCCTTGTTTAAGGTATCCCCGGAAAACGAGTCCTTTAAAATTGTTCGTAATGAAAATTCTATCAGCTTACCATTCAATCATTTGATAAAGGATATGCCTGTTGAGACCGTAGTTTGGGATGATCCGGTGACTACTTTTGAAGTGAGTAAGGCCCATAGCCAATGGTTTTCAGATCAGTTAGGGGTGATGTGCAAACTTGTCTCTTTCCCGGAAGAAAATCCCAGACCCGTACCCATCGGCTATCAAATAAATAATGAACACGTGAGCCTCGCAGACGGTTACCCGATACTGATCATCGGCCAATCTTCTTTGAATGACTTAAATGCACGATTAGAAAATCCCGTCCCTATGAACCGCTTCCGTCCCAACCTGGTTTTTACCGGGGGCGAAGCATTTGAGGAGGATGGCTGGAGAAATTTTACCGTTGGAACTAACCGTTTTGCCGGTGTAAAGCCTTGTGCCCGTTGTTCAGTGCCTACTGTCAACCAGGATACGGGTGAAAAAGGAAAGGAGCCCCTTGCTACTCTTTCACGCTTTCGAAGCAAGGATGGGAAAGTCTTTTTTGGACAAAATGTTTTAGCCATTGATCATTATGAAATACAGGAGGGAGATGAGATTCGTTTTTACTAGGTCTTGGCCTTTGACTTTTAACTTTCGGCTTTTAGCTTTCGGCGTTCAGCTTTTAGCTTTTGGCTTTTGGCTAGCATCTTGTTCGCCGAAGAAAGAGCGCCTACCGATTTTAGGGGAACGAATTTTCAACGGTACCGATACGGTTTATCATGCTATTGCACCTTTTCAATTTGTTGATCAGGATGGATCACGTATCACCAATGAAACGTTCCGCGACAAAATCTATGTGGCGGATTTTTTCTTTACCACCTGCCGTACCATTTGCCCCATTATGAAGACGCAGATGCTGCGCATATATGAAGCGACGAAAGACATGCCGGATGTTTTAATTCTTTCGCATACGATCGATCCGGAATATGATACGGTCGGATTGCTTCATGATTTTGCAAGGCGATTGGGTGTGGAAGCCAGACGATGGCACTTTGTTACTGGGGTCAAGGATTCCATTTATAAAATCGCTCAAACAAGCTACTTCGCCACTGCGATGGAGGACAAGACGGAGCCGGATGGATTTATTCACAGCGGCGCATTTCTACTCATTGACAAACAAGGCAGGATACGCGGCAAGTACGATGGAACGAAGGAGGACGAGGTCAACCGACTGATTGAGGATATTGAGCGACTGCGAAATGAATAGGGGAGCTTTTGGGTCTTGGGTCTTGGGTCTTGGCTTTCGGGTACGTTATTGCTTACTGCTCCCGATGGCTATCGGGACCTACTGCCTACTCTTCTCCTGCCTGCTCTTCTCTTGTGCTGATCCTAAATTTCAACAATACCTCACAGAGGGGGAGCAACTCTACATCAAGAACTGCAGCAATTGTCATCAAAGAAATGGAAAGGGTCTTGGTTTGGTATATCCTCCTTTAGCACCTTCGGATTTTATGGAAAAAAACGTGGAGGCGGTGATTTGTCTGATGAAAAACGGACAAACGGAAGAAATAACCGTGAATGGGAACAGCTTCAATCAACCCATGCCAGGTGTTCCATCGCTCACGGAATTGGAAATCGCAGAGATAGCCACCTATATATATAACAGTTGGGAGCATGAAAAGGGAATTATTGAAGTAAAGCAGGTAAGTCAATCCTTAAAATCTTGCCCTTCTTATTGAGTTAATTTTGTATTCTGCTCTCTTTTTCTTTAGTTAGTCAGATTCTTTGTCTATGAAGAAACCCAATTACCGTAAGACAATAATTACCATCGTCGTCCTGGTAGTTATCTACGGTTCGTTAATTACCCTCTTGCTGAAGCTGGAGGAGGGGATGCCGGGTAGCAAGCTCAATACCCTGCAGGATGGGATGTGGTACCTCGTGGAAACGCTGACCACAGTAGGGTATGGCGACGTATTGCCGGTTACGTACTGGGGACGCATGATCGGTTTTATTTTTCTTTTATCAAGTCTGGGTGTGTATGGTTTTATTATTGGACAGATCGCAAATTTTATGAGCACATTAAAAGAACAAAAGGAACTCGGGCTCAATGGCACGACGTTCAAAAACCACGTAGTGATTATCGGCTGGAATGATTTCGGTC
>JANYKP010000407.1 GCA_025358195.1 Cyclobacteriaceae bacterium | reverse complement strand
AAAGGGTAACTTGACAAAGTAGGATTAACTATTAACGCTCACGTCACCTCACCACTTCACGCCAATTCCCGCAAATCAACCGGCACAACCCTTGAAATCCCCTTCTCCACCATCGTAATGCCATAAATAACATCGGTGGTAGTCATTGTCCGCTTGTTGTGCGTAACGATAATGAACTGCGAGTCTTTGCTAAAACTACGGATGATGGTATTGAATTTGTCAATGTTAGCGTCATCCAGGGGTGCATCTACCTCATCGAAGATACAGAACGGAGCTGGCTTCAACAGATACATGGAGAAGAGCAGGGCCGTGGCCGTAAGCGTCTTTTCTCCACCGCTCAGTTGGTTGATGGTTAGCGGACGTTTGCCTTTTGGCTTGGCAATAATATCAATCTCTGATTCCAACGGACGGGAAGGGTCGGCCAATCTAAGGTCGCAATCGTCACCCTCGTTAAAAAGTGAGCGAAACACGTTGATGAAATGCTCCTTAATCTTGGTAAACGCTTCCATGAATGTGGCACTGGCCACTCCTTCAATCTCACTGATGGTATTGAAAAGGGATTCTTTGGCTTTTACCAGATCTTCTTTTTGTGCTATGATGAAATCGTTGCGTTCCTTGATTTCATTATAGGCCTCCATCGCCATGGGGTTGATAGGACCCATGTTATCCAGCTTTTCGCGAATGCGGGCGACATCATTCCGCAGCTTGTCTTCGTCTGCTTCCTCAAGGCTCTTGGTCTCTTCTTCTGAAATCCCGCTGACTATTTCATCCATTACAATGTTGAATTCAACGGACAGGCGTTCTTTTACTGAATTGAGTTCAAGTTTACTTTCATTCAACTCATTTTGAAGCTGCATCAGGAGGGAATCAATGTTCTCGCGTTGATGTTGAACATTGCGCATGTCTTTTTCTACCAGGTCAATATTTCCGCGGGAAGCATAATAATCTTTCTCGGCTTCATTCAGCCCGTGTTCCATTTCATCTTTTTGAGCGTACAACTTGATGAGTTCTTCATCACCGGATTGTGTATTCTCGAAAATGGTTCGGATTTCATCTTCGTTATGCCGGAGTTCGGAAGAATTTGCTGTGATACGCTGATTACTCTGCTCAACGGCTTCTTGTTTGAATCGAATTTCTTGTTCGATACTTTTTACCCGATTGGTCTGCTGATGGAAGAATATATTCTGCTCATTGAAGGCGTTTGATTTCTGACCCAGTAAATCATTTTGTGCAGTCAGCTCGTTGGTCAGCTGTTTTACTTTTTCATCAAATTGCTCCAGTTCGTGCAATATCTGATGTGATTTTGGCTGAAGTTCCTCCAGCTCTTTCACTAACACATCGATTTTCTCAAGAATGTCCTCCCGTCTTAGGTCGGCATTGTTGATCATTTCCGCAAACTGCTCCTTCTTGGTTTTTACAGAAATGTATTCATCATTTACCTGCTTGATGGCATTCTGTGCTTCTTCGATTGAGACTTTCAGGTTGTGATTGCGCAGCCGCTCCAATTCGCGTTGGCGGTCGAGGAGTGAGTGACGTACTTCTTCAAGTTTTTTGTTGAGTTCCTTGATTTCTTTATCGAGCTTCTCCAGGTTCTTGGCACGGCCAATTTTTTTGCCTTCGAAAAGGCCGACCGACCCACCCGAAAGACTGAAACGCCTCCGGGTGTATTTACCGCTTTTGGTGATAAACGTATTGTCATCATCAGCTGGAATTAACTTCGTATCTCCTTCAAAGAAATAAACGCGATCAAGAATGAAGGACATTAGTTTACCGTATTTCGGATCGAACTCTATGATCTGAGTAGCAGGGTAGGCGTTCGGATAGATCTGTGTTGGGTCGGACACGAATTTTTCGAATGCATCAAGTATAAAAAAATTGGCCTTTCCCTTGCTAGCATCACTTAGGATGTTGATGGCATCGTATGCTTCCGCTTCGTGATTAACAATATAATAATTTAGATAAGGTTCTAAATAGTTTTCAATAGCAACGCGATATTCTTCCGGACAGGTGAGTATATCAGAAAGGAGAGGTGCATTTTTGGTCCATTCCACTTTCTTTTTCAGAAACTTGATGGCCTCCGGGAAGCCTTCGAGATTCTCCACCAGTGATTTGGTAAGCTGATATTCGTTCTGCCGGGCATCCAGCTTCCTCCCGGTTTCCGTCATCTCCTCACGTATCAGTTCGATGGTTTTTTCAAGAGAACTGATTCTGGACAGGACTTCGTTTTCTTCCTGTTTTATTTTCTCGAGGTGGAGATTTTTTTTCTGGATTTCATTCTGCAAGACAACAAGCTTGTTTTCAAACTCTACTAAACTGGCGCTTCGCTGATGCGTGTCAGTAGTAGCGCGGTCAATCTCCTGCTTGAGCGAGGTAATCTGGATCTCACGTATTTCTACTCCTTTGTTTGTCTGGAAGTGCTCTTCTTGCTTAAAGCGCTGTTGCTGACGCAAGGCATCTACATCTACCTGAAGTTGCGTTGTCGCAAGCTTTTGTGCATCATATTCTGCTTTGATGGCCCCTGCCTTTAATTCAATCTCTTGCAGGATGCTTTGCGCTGAACGTTCTTCCGTTTGCAGACTTTGGATAGCAAAGTGTCCGCGTTCGGTACTCTTCTTATCCTGATCTATTTGGTCGCGCAGGCTGGAAGCACGATCATTCAAGAACCGCAGACGCTCGTTATTAATCTGCTTGTCACTCTCATGCTGGCGAATGTTAGCGACATGGTCATTAATACCTTTTTGTCGGACGGAAAGTGTCTTCTCTTTGATGATCAGTTCAGCCTTTTCTTTTTCAATGGATGCCTCTTTGTCTGCAATGTCAGCAGTCAGCATGATCTTCCGGTCATTCTCTTCCTCAATCTGCTTGTTGACATGGTTGAATTTATCCTTCTGCTTGT
>JANYKP010000403.1 GCA_025358195.1 Cyclobacteriaceae bacterium | reverse complement strand
CTCGGGCCAATGGTGTAATTCAAGGGTACGCCGTTGACTTGCATAAAAGTTTTTACCAATTCCAAAACAGAAACAGGGTTCCCCGAGCCAAGATTAATAGGTTCATACGCGTGGGGCAACGTATCAATTTTTTGGAGTGCCTTTACATGCGCCTGGGCAAGATCAACGATGTGAATAAAATCCCGAAGGCAACTTCCGTCGGGGGTCTTGTAATCTGCTCCATACACCGTCAATTGTTTTCTTTTTCCAATGGCTGTTTGCGTTATGAACGGAACCAGATTGCTCGGTACACCAATCGGCAATTCTCCGATATGGCTGGAAGGATGGGCTCCGATTGGATTAAAATAGCGAAGGGAAACAACACGGAGTTCTTGCCTGGCAGCGGTTTCGTCCTCTAAAATACGTTCACACATCTGCTTGGTGGCTCCATAGGGAGATTCAGCTTTCTTAAACGGCGCTTCTTCTGTCACAGGAATTTGATCCGGCTGCCCATACACCGTACAAGAGGAAGAAAAAATAAGGCGGGTAACTGAAAATTCATTCATGACTCCCAGTACAGTGAGGAGTGAGCCAATATTATTCTGGTAATAGGCAAGCGGTTGCTGAACTGATTCATTCACGGACTTGAAGGCAGCAAAATGGATGACGCTGGTAATGCCTTTATTTTCCTGAAATATATTCCGAAGTTGCGCGCGGTCGTTGCAATCAACCTTATGAAATGAAATCTTTCGTCCCACAATTTTTTCAACTCCTGCTATCAAACTAATATTGCTTCTCGAAAGATCATCAACAATAATCGGTTCCCATCCGGCTTGCACAAGCTCGACTACTGTGTGAGCACCGATATAGCCTGCCCCACCGGTTACCAAAACTTTTCTAGAATTCATGTTATAATCTTGCGGTAATAAAAGACTTGTCAAGGAAACCTTTCACATCATAGACAACTGTCTTCGTGGAGCGAATTTTCTCCCAGGGCAAACTCCTAAACTCTTCATGACTAACAGCCAAGACAATGGCGTGATAGGGTTTTTCAAGAGAACCGATCAAAGAAAGATTATACTCCTGTGTAACTTCTTCCGGATCGGCGTGCGGATCATAGATGTCCACATCCGTGCCGTAACTTTCCAATTCGCGAATAACATCCACCACTTTACTATTCCGGATATCAGGACAGTTTTCCTTAAAGGTAAGTCCCAGAACTAAAATGCTTCCCCCTTTTATTGGGTGCTCATGTTGTGCCATTAATTTAATTACCCTGCTGGCAATATACATTCCCATATTGTCATTTATTCTCCGCCCCGAAAGGATGACTTCCGGCCTGTAGCCAAGCCCTTCGGCCTTATGCGTGAGGTAATACGGATCTACTCCAATACAGTGCCCCCCCACCAGTCCGGGTTTGAAGGGAAGAAAATTCCATTTTGTTCCGGCAGCCTGCAGCACTTCATGGGTATCAATTCCTATTCTTTCAAAAATAACTGCCAACTCATTGACAAAAGCGATATTGATATCGCGTTGTGAATTTTCAATCACTTTGGCTGCTTCTGCTACCTTAAGGGACGATGCCCGATGGGTACCGGCCTTTATAATTCTTTTATACAATTCATCCACTTTTAAGGCTACTTCCGGTGTACTTCCACTCGTTATCTTTTTTATAGACGTTAACCGATGGTGCTTATCTCCCGGGTTGATTCGCTCCGGTGAATAACCGCAGAAAAAATCACGGTTAAACACCAATCCACTGACCTGCTCCAACACCGGGACACAAATTTCTTCTGTACATCCCGGATAGACCGTGGATTCATAAATGACGATATCGTTTTTTTTCAGCGCTTGCCCCACGGTTTTGCTGGCACTTATCAGCGGGCGCAGATCTGGCTGCTTATAGTCATCTACCGGTGTAGGTACCGTCACAATAAAATAATTAACACGTTTAAGATCGGCAGGATCAAATGAATAGGAAAGTTTAACTGCCTCCCCCAACTCCCCGCTCGTCACTTCTTTTGTTCTGTCATATCCTTTCCCGAG
>JANYKP010000391.1 GCA_025358195.1 Cyclobacteriaceae bacterium | reverse complement strand
GTCCAAACACGGGCGGACTTTATTAAACAATTTACTTAACAGAAGCGGGCTAACCTATCCCTAGGAAGGGGTGGGATAGCCCGTTTTGTATTGAAGATAAAAAAGACTAATTAGACCTAAATAAAGGAGGGTTATGGCGATTACCCATGAAATGAAAATCGGATAAAATATAAAAAATTAAATGAACAAGTTGATAAAGTATGCAATCCTGCTGCTTTTCGTAATGGCCTCTGGCTGTCGCAAGGACTCGGTCACGAATAATTCAAGTTCAACCAGTGTTATTCCCAATGACTTTCTGTCCAACTCAAATTACGATAAACTGATTGTAGAGATTCAATACTTAAATGGATTCGCGCCGACTGCCGCAGCGATAAGCAACTTGAACACATTCCTTCAAATGCGTTTAAACAAAACGACAGGAATTAGTATCGTTCAAAAGGCAATATCCTCGCCCGTAAAATCTGTGTATACGTTGGCGGAGATACAAGCAATAGAAAATGTCAACAGAACACAAAAAACAAGCGGTAAGACACTCACTGCTTATTTCTTTTTTGCAGAAGGTGACTATGCGGCAAACAGCGGAAGTTCAAAAGTATTGGGCGTGGCCTATGGAAGTTCATCGATGGTTATTTTTGAAAAAACGATCCGTGATTTTTCGGGCGGTGTCACTCAACCGCCGCTCAGTACGTTGGAATCAACTGTGATTCATCACGAATTCGGACATATCCTGGGATTGGTTGACAATGGCACCCCGATGCAAGTGGCCCATCTGGATACTTCCCATGGTAAGCATTGCGATGACCAGAATTGTCTGATGTATTATGCTGCCGAAACCAGTGACATCGTTGCGAATATTGTGGGGGGTAACATACCTGCTTTAAATACGAAATGTCTCGATGATTTGAAGGGCAACGGTGGAAAGTAATTTGATGTCACTTATTTTCCTAATTTGGAGACTAATATGCTCTGGTTGCAATTAGTTTTCGCTTCACTTTCTTGTAACGACTCTATCATGAAACATCTTCCCATTATTCTACTCTTTCTGCTTTCGTTTGCCGTCACAAAGGAATTATTTGCCCAAAAGACTAAGCAAGAGCTATACGAGATCAGGATTTACAAGCTGAAAGACAAGACACAAGAAGATCGGGTGGATGTGTTTCTGAAAAACACCCTGATACCTGTACTCCACACGTATGGCACTAAGACCATTGGCGTATTCAAGCCATTGGAAACCGACAGTACTTCCGGCAAACGAATTTTTGTTCTAATTCCTTATAATTCGATGGAGGATTTCTTCAACGTCAATAATTTGGTCTCTACTCAAGGAAAAAACGGAAATTCAGAATACATTGACGCTTCCTACACCAATCCTCCGTATGATCGTATTGAATCAATTTTATTGCGCGCCTTCCCCGGCATGGCCCACATGGAAGCTCCGTTGTTTACAAATGCCAGGTCGGAACGGATCTATGAACTACGCAGCTATGAAAGTGCTACCGAAAAGATATACAGAAACAAGGTCCAAATGTTTAACCAGGGCGATGAGATAGGGCTGTTCAAGCGGCTGGGATTTCAGGCGGTTTTTTACGCGGATGTGATCGCAGGAAATCGCATGCCTAACCTTATGTACATGACAACCTTTACCGATCGGGCCTCGCATGACGAACATTGGAAAGCCTTTACCGAAGATCCTCAATGGAAAAAACTTTCGGGTTTGCCAGAATATCAGCACAATGTCTCCAAGATTAATATTTTTCTTCTACGCCCGACTGATTATTCTGATTATTAGCAATCATTGAACGTATTGATCAGGCCAGAAATTGAAAATAAAACTGAAGGCAGACTCGACTAGTAAAAAATAATTCATTGGTTCACTCATTGCTTCTCTTAATGATTTCACTGCTATAGTTGAAAACCCGAATTTTCGGTTTCTTGGCAAAGGCCTTACTTTGTTATAATTTCGCTTGTCTCACCTGGTGAGCATAAGGCAATTCAAATCCCAATCTTTATGAAGCGAATTTTGATCGTGCAATGTTTTGTCGGTTTTTGCTTGATGCCGGCCCCCTACGTTCAGGCACAGAAAGCCCTTACAAAAGATGATTATAAACGTGCGGTTGGGTTCTTATGGCAAAATGTAAATAACAAAAAGGCATTCAACGTGTCGATAAGGCCAAATTGGTTTTCAGACAGCACAGGGTTTTGGTATCTGAACCAGGCGAAAGAAGGTAAAATGTTTATGAAAGTTTCGTTTTCTAAATTAAAGAATGAGACGCTATTTGATCATCAGCGATTGGCGGCCGCGCTGACAGATTTCCTGAATGAAGAAATAAAGGCAAATAATCTTCCATTCAATTCGGTAGAAACAGCGGGTAAAGACCATTTGAAATTTAATATAAAAGAGAAGGGCTACGACCTGGATTTGAATACTTATAAGCTTGCCAGGAAGAAAGAAGATGAAAAGCCTGTGAGCCGGGACGAATCCAGGTCGCCCGATGGTAAATGGATTGTCTACGCTGAGTATTATAACCTTTTTATTAAATCTGTGGCATCAGGCGAGGTACGTCCACTAAGCACGGGAGGAAAAAAGAATTACGAATACGCGAGTTATTATGGTTGGAGTGATATCATGGAGGGTGAGGGAGGCGACCGGCCTCAACATTTTCAGGTAAATTGGTCACCTGATTCCAAGTGGCTGCAGACATTTATCTGCGACCTTCGATATCCACGCAAGATGTACCTTCTTGATTGGAGTGTTGACACCCTGTATCGTGCCAGATTGCTCTCATACTATCGAGGCTCTCCGGGCGACACTACAATGGTCTACATGATTCCTGTAGTATATGATGTGGAACATGGACGTGAGATCAATATCAATTTGCCTCGTACTACACACACCAACCCGGTATCGTTTACCTGGTCGAAAAACTCCGGAGAATTATTTGCAGAGTATTTCGAAAGAGGATATCAAAACTACCATGTCGTGAAGGTTGACCTGAAAGCAGAAAAAATTCACCCTCTGCACCACGAAAAAAGTACTACCAATATCGATAACTTCGATTGCTGGCCGGTGGAGGCAAAAAATAAATTGCTGTACACTTCAGAGAAAAGCGGATGGAGGCAATTGTATACACTTGATATGAAAGATCACACCGTGACATCCATTGCCCCTGGAGAGTATTACGTTGATGATGTGCGGAGCCTTGATAAAAAAACCGGTGTTGTCCATTTTTCTGCATCGGGCAAAGAGGCTGGAAGAAATCCTTATTACCAGCACGTGTACCGCGCCTCCCTGG
>JANYKP010000388.1 GCA_025358195.1 Cyclobacteriaceae bacterium | reverse complement strand
CAAAAAGTGAAATCTTTTTAGGGACATTCAGCACCAACAAAATAAAAATTGAGAAGATAAACGCAAGTGACCGGAACGCATCCCCACGAAGTAAACTTTTCCGGTCATCACGCAACGCGTCGAGAAACCAGGGCGGTAATTGCGACTCACCTTGCTTCATGAAACTTGCCATTCCGGCAAACACGAGAATTAACACACACACACCCCCTGAAACAGCCGCGGCAATAACAAGTTTCTTTCTTGCTTCAGGATTGATTCCAACGGTCAATACTTTCTCGAGACCAATCATTCCTAACAACGGCATGGAGAAAAGAATAATGACCAGGGCAAAATTCACCGATCTGAATTTGTTGTAGCCTGGAAAATAATCAAACATGAAATAGTTGAAGGAGGAGAAGCTGTCGCCCCAACTCAGCATAAGACTCAACACACTGAGCGGTACCAGCCAGAAGACATACTTTTTGTCAGCAAATAAAATTCCGAGTACGAAAAGAAAAAAGATAATGGCCCCGCTATAATACGGACCAGCAGTGAATGACTGAGGCCCCCAATAACCGGAAGTATAAGGGGCAAGCTGATTTGCCATCTCATTATTTCCGGAATTCATAATGGCTTTATAAGAATTGCTCTTTTGGTCCTGCACAAAATACTTTCCACTACTGCCCCCATAAAACCCAGGAATCAGCAACGTCATCGGCTCAAGGATGCCATAATTATAGACAAAGGCATATGCTTTACTCAATCCTGTTTCCCCGCTCGTTTGGCCTGGCTTTACCAACTCGGAAGGGCCACGACTGGAATAGCGTGTATACTCCGTGATCGCCCAGAATTGCCCAAAGAACGTAGCTGCAGCTATGATCACAGCCGGAATCAGGACCATCAATGATTTATAGAATTCTTTAAGTTGTTTCTCGCGTACCGCTGTGATAAGTTGGACCAATCCGTACGCGGCAACAATCAACATCAGGTAATACGTAATTTGCAGGTGATTTTCTCGAAGGTGGAGGGCGAGTCCAGCCGCAGTTACACCAAAGCCTAAGACTTTCTTCCCACTAAATGCGAGATGAATACCCGCCATCACCAACGGCATAAATGCGATCGCTCCAATGCGTGCATTGTGTCCCGCCGCCAAGCCAATAATCATGTACGAGGACAAGCCAAATGCCAGCGCACCGGCAATGGCAAGATAAGGTCTCACGCGAAAGGCGAGAAGCAAAATATAATAACAAATAAAAGCGGCAAAGATGTTCCGGACGGGGTGGGGCAAAAAGAGTGATAATACTTTCTTCATGGTCACCACAACTCCATCACTCCATTGCAGATTCACCAGGTACGCGGGCATGCCACTAAACATCGATTGGGCCCACAAGCCCTCCTCTCCCGTCGCCTCACGGTAGTCGCGCAGGACTTTGCTGGAGCCAATGTGCTGCTGTATGTCGTGCTGACCGAGTTCTTTATTTTCAAAGAAGAGAGGACTGAAAAATGCAAGCACCACGACGAGGAACACCAGGACCGCCAGTACGTGTGGGAAGATATCGCTAAATTTTATTTTCATCATAAATTAAAAGATGCAAAATAGGATATTAACTTTAATTGGCTTAACCCTACTCACATGAAATTAAGATTCGTTACACTATTGTTGATTTCTTCCATCTATGGTGCATGCTCTCAATTCTCCAAACCAAAGTTCGATGCAAAAAGCGAAGAAGCGGCCATCCTGTCCGTGTTGAAAGCGGAGCAAATCGCCTGGAATAACGGTGACCTTGAAGCGTTCATGATGGGCTATTGGAAATCGGACTCCCTGCAATTTATGAGTTCGAGGGGCATCAACCACGGTTGGCAGAAAACACTCGAGGGTTATAAAACCGGGTACCCCGACCGGGCGGCCATGGGCACATTGAGCTTTGATATTCTACAGGTCACTCCCCTTTCAACGGTGAATTTTCTGGTGATGGGCCGCTACCACCTCACCCGCGCCAGTGGAAATCTTGATGGCGTGTTTACCCTCATCTTTAAAAAAATAAACGGAAAGTGGGTGGCGATTTATGATCATACTTGCTGATCGTGCCGGATGCGAGACTCATCCGGTTAGTCATTATCATAGGCCTGGTCTCACGAAATCAAGCGCTGCTTACCTCTTCTCTCACAAAGCTCATCAACTCCCGAATGTAGGATTTACTGAAATCAAATTTAATTCCGGCGGCACGGTAAATCTCGGGTATGGTATGAAGGTTGCCCAACTTTAATGCATTCAGATAACCATCCAGTCCTTGCTTTTTATCACGTTTGAAATTTCGCCAGATCGCGATGGCTCCGAGTTGAGCCATCCCATACTCGATATAGTAGAATGGTACTTCGTATAGGTGCAATTGTTTCTGCCACAAATAATCCTTCGCCTCCTCCAGGCCTCGCCAGTCGGTAACGGTATCGGCAAATTCATGGAAGATTCTATTCCAGTTGCTTTTTCTTTGTGAGGGTGTGTGATCAGGATGCTCGTAAATCCAATGCTGGAATTTATCAATCGTCGCGACCCAGGGAAGTGTCTCGATGATGTCTTCCAACTGTTCTATTTTTGCACGAGCAAGATCATCGGGATTTCGAAAAAATACATCCCAGTGGTCCATGGAGACAAGTTCCATCGACATGGAAGCCAGTTCGGCCACTTCCATCGGCGGACTCTTAAAATCACCGAGTGACAAATCTTTCGTAAGAAAATTATGGACAGCATGACCGCCCTCGTGCATGATGGTGGTCATGTCGCGCATCGTGGAAGTCGCATTCATAAAAATGAACGGCACACCGATTTCTGCCAACGGATAATTGTAACCACCGGGTGCTTTTCCCTTGCGCGATTCCAGGTCAAGATGACCCATTGCATTCATGATCTGGAGGCACTCGCCAAGAAAGGGATCGAGTTGGCGAAAGCATTCTATCGATTTTTCCGTAAGGTCTTTGCCACCGTCAAATGCTTTTAGTGCCGGACGACCGGCCGTATCCACGGCTTTGTCCCATGGACGAAGCGTCTCAACTTGCAATTGACCTTTTCTGTTTTCGGCAAGCTCTTCAAGCACGGGTACCACTTCTGAAGAAATCGAATCGTGAAAATCAAAACAATCCTTAGGAGAGTAATCAAAGCGGCCGTATGCCTTGAACATGTAATCCCGGAAGTTGGCAAAGCCGGCGTTCAACGCCACACGATGACGCAGTTGAATAAGTTTCGTGTACAACGTTTCCAGCGACTCTTTATCTTGGAGTCGTCGTTGAGTGATTTTGTGATAGATCGCTTCTCTTACATCGCGATCCGTGTCCAGCAACAAAACGGATGCCTGCTGCAATGTTAGTTCTTGTCCCTTCCACTCAATCATCATGGCTCCTGAGATCTGGGCGTACTTCTGCGTTTCGGTGTTGATCTCTGTAAAGATGGGCACGTTTTCCTCCCGGAAAATTTCTATGTCTTTTTTCAGGTTGCGAACCAGGATATTATAACCTTGTTCACGGGCCAGCGACGCCAGGAACGGAGATGCCGCGGCTTTCCTATTGAGTTGATCCGTCACCGGAGCAATTTGTGGCTGGATGTTTTGAATAAAGTCCTGATAGCGGTCGCTGTACTCTTTGTTATCGGTATAACAGGTCATATGGATATAGCGCCAACCAAGGTCTTCACCAATGGCCGATTCCAGCTCACTGCGATCATGCAACCAGCCTTTAAGTTCTTGCATTGAATTAAGACTTTTTCCCAGAAGTTCATCGAAGTATGGCTTCAACGCTTCCCAGGTCGTGACAACAAACGATTCTTTAATAAAGGTGCGTGTCGGTCGCTGCGGGATCTTCGGTGAGTCAATCATGGTAATGTTTTAATCAAATTTATTAAGAAGCAAAATTAAGAACCTTCCCGAGTAAAAAATATTGTGGGTATAAACGCCAGGGATGCAGTTCATTAGGATTGGAATTCATCAAGGTGTATGATAAAAATGTGTCCAGATCGCCATCGCACAAAGGCTGCTAAATAAGGGCACACAGACAACAAAACTGTCGATACCTTCCATCCTTAGGCCGCCGGTAATAAAAGAATGCATTAAAGGAATAAATTTTTATTAAATTTCAAATCTAACCGATCAATGCCATGACCAATTCAAAATCCTCACGAAGAAGTTTCATTAAGAAAGCCCTGGGTACTGCCTTAATCACCAGCGGTGCCCCAGCCGTATTGAGCGCCGAACCTTCTTCCCGCGTGAAGTTTCTTGCGGGCCAAAAACACGAATCGAAAAAATATTCCGCCAACGACCAGGTGAACGTTGCGGTGATCGGTATGGGGATCATGGGTTTCAATAACGCACAAACTACCGTACAGATACCCGGAGCCAAAATTGTGGGCGTATGCGACCTTTACACCGGGAGACTGGACCACGCAAAAGAGGTTTATGGAAAAGAACTCTACACAACAAAAAACTATCAGGAGATACTCGATAGGAAAGATATCGATGCAGTGATCATCGCTACTTCCGACCACTGGCACGACCGCATTTCAATTGACGCGTTGAACAAAGGCAAACATGTGTATTGCGAAAAGCCGATGGTCCACAAACTCGAACAAGGCGCCGAGGTGATTGCCACTCAAAAGAAAACCGGGAAGGTTTTCCAGGTTGGCAGCCAACGGGTAAGCTCCATTGCAACCCAAAAAGCACGTCAGATTTTTGAATCCGGGATCATTGGAGACCTCATCCTGGTAGAGACGTATATGGACCGGCACAGTGCCAATGGCGCCTGGCAATACTCAATACCCACGGATGCAAATGCTGGAACGGTGGATTGGGAAAAATTTCTCGGCACCGCCCCCAAACTTCCATACGATCCAGTCCGGTTTTTCCGGTGGAGAAATTATCAGGATTATGGCACGGGCATAGCAGGTGATCTTTTCGTACATCTTTTCTCGGGACTTCATACGGTGATGAGTTCCAATGGACCCAACCGGATTTTTGCCTCGGGCGGTCTCCGCTTTTGGAAGGACGGTCGCGACGTACCCGACATCCTTACAGGGGTATATGATTATCCAGCTGGCGCCAAACATCCCGCCTTTACTTTACAGATGCGCGTCAATTTCGTGGACGGCAGTGAAGCGGGTGAAAACTTGCGAATCATTGGAACGGATGGCATGATTCAAATGGGTTGGGAATCGGTAAAAGTCGTGAGACATAAAATCAGAAAAGATCCCGGTTACGGAGGCTGGGATTCTTTTGATACATTCACGAACGCGCAACAAAAAGAATACGAGCAATGGTACAAGGCTCACTATCCCAGTCCCAAGCCGGAGATGATTGAGCCGGACGTTGAGTACAAAGTATCCAAGAACTATAACGCAAACATTGACCATCATCTCAGTTTTTATAATGGCATCCGCGATAAGGCACCAATCAAAGAAGATGCCCTTTTTGGAATGCGGGCGGGGGGACCAGCGCTCGCCAGCAACAAAAGTTATTTCGAAAAGAAAATCGTAAACTGGGATCCGGAGAATGCGAAGTTAATTGCCCCTTAGGAATGTTTAATGGATTGCGATCTGCAAAAAAAATTTAGCTTATGAATCTCGAGTCTTTTTGCCACTGATTGCAAGGATTCCAAGATCATTTTAGATAAACCAGCGCAGCTAACTTGACCTTTGCTATCCTTAGCAGGAATATTCTCCCGCGGATTTCGGGGATTAACGCAGATTCGTATTTTATCAGCGAAAATTCGCGTGATCTGCGGGAAATAATCAGTATTCGAAAAAAAGTCCCAAAAAATAGAAATCCGAAGGGCATCAATCATTCGTACATTCTTTGATGCGGCCTCTGAAAACGTACTGTCTGATCTTCATAATTGTGGGAGGTACATTTTTGCCATGCTCTGTTGACGGACAATCCTCTACCGCAACTTTCAAGACCCTTTTCGAAGAACGAAATTTTGAAGTCGCTAAGAGAATTCTGCTGGGGATGACAAAAAGTAATCCAGACTACGCGGAAGCACAGTATTACCTTGGACGGATTTCAGTGGAAGAAAAAAATTATGATGTATCGATAGAAAAGTTTGAAGAAGCCATTGCCGCCTGTTCTACCGGGGCATCAAGACGCTCAAATCCTCGGCTTGTAGAGTATCACAACTGGTTGGGTGTGATGTATGGGGTCGTGGCGATGAATTCGAATGCGCTCAAGCAAGCCTACCTGGCACCGAAGATTAAGAATGAATTTGAAAAGGCAGCCGCTATAGACCCCGACAATCTCCAAACACAATGGGGGCTCATTAATTTTTATGTAAAAGCGCCTGGCTTCCTGGGTGGGAGTTGGGATAAAGCCCTCGCTAGCGCCAACGTGATTTCCCGCCAGGATAAAGCGCAAGGCTTGCGAGCATTTGCCTTTGTTCATACTGCCCAAAATAAAACTGATTTAGCGGAAAAAGAATTGATGGCTGCGATCCAGCAAGCACCTGGAGACAACATTTACATTTTTGCACTTGCCAGGTTTTACGATGATCAAAAGAAATATGACAAGGCCTTTAATCTGTACGAAGGTGTTATCAAAAATTATCCTGACAATATGGTGGCGGCTTTCCATCTTGGACACACGAGCGCGCGTTCAGGTCTTCAATTTGAGAAAGGTATTGAATGTCTTAACAATTACCTGATGTATGCGCCCCGGCCGAACGAACCGGCTCACTGTGATGCAACTCTATGTCTCGCCATCATTTATGAGAAAAAAGGTGATGCGGTCCGGGCTAAGAAATACTATTCAACTTCCCTGCAGCTTCAGCCAGGAATGAGGGAGGCGAAGGAAGGATTGGAGAGGTTGAATTAACACTCTTAATGCAATTCCATTTTTAGTTGGTGTGGCTGATGCTTTATCTCCCTTTTGGAAAACGAAGTTGTTTCCTTAACTCAACGTTGCGGGGTTCAGAAAAAAATTCGATAGGATGCCGGTTGGTACCAGTCACTAAAAAGGGATCACGTTCTTCATACGCCTCTTTCAAGAGCTCATGCGCCAAGTCTTTTTGACTTAAATAAAATGCCGCTATTGCCAGGTTGGATTTAGGAACATATTCCTTTTTTGATTTGTCCATCAGTTCCGTAAATATGGCTTTCGCCTGATCAGCCTTTCCCTCTTTGACATAAAAGTAGACAAGACGTGCCAAGGCCCCACTAATTCTTGATTGCCCGGCAGCTTCACGAAATGCTTTTAGCGCCTCATCTTCCTGGCCAAGTCCCAGGTAGCACAAGCCCATGCCTACATACGCATTTAGATTCTGCGGGTTGATTTCAATTGCAGCCTTATATGATTCTATGGCCTCATCGTATCTTTTATAGTTCCTTAAGATAATGCCTAAGACATTGTAGGTCCCCGCACCGAGGGGGTCCAATTCCAAAGCTTTGTGTAGCTCATCCAATGCAATTAAGGAATCCGGGGCGTAACAACTCAAAAACTGACCATACCAATAATGAGCAGTCACGGATTTTGGGTTTAACTGAATTGCCTTTTCAAAATATTTTTTCGCTTGTTCCGGATTCCTATCATATAAGAAATTCTTGTAACCCAGCACAGCATAAGGCTCAGCGAGTGAACTATTCAAGTGGATTGCTTTTTCTGCCACTTCCTTGGCCATCGGCATATATTGCCTGGGGAAACCAACGTTGGAAAAAAATGGAAACACCACATACGCCTCTGCCAGGCTAGCGTACGCAGAAGCAAAAGTTGAATCGAGCCCAATCGCTTGCTTATAGAATTGCTCGCTCTCTTTCATTTGACGTCTGTTCCAGTAAAAACGACCTTTTAGATATGCATCATAGGCCTGTTTATTGGTGGTAAGTCCTTCTCCTAAATCCAGGTTTTCATTTTCCAAAAGAGTCACTCTAAGTTTTTGGACAATGGTACGGGCAATTTCTTCCTGGATAGCAATCACATCATCAACCGTACGATCAAATTGTTGCGACCACAGGTGATAGCCATCCTCCACACTAATCAACTGTGCGGTGATGCGAATATGATTGCCTTGCCTTCGCACACTGCCTTCCAGCACCGTACTCACTTTTAGTTTCCGTCCTACTTCTTGCAAATCGACCGCCTTGCCTTTGAATTGGAACGAAGAGGTACGGCCGGGGACCTTCAGGTCCTTGATTTGGACCAGCGCATTCAGTATCTCTTCGGCAATGCCATCGCTGAAGTAGTCTTGTGAGGGATCACCGCTCAAATTTTCGAATGGGAGGATGGCGATCGATTTATCCAACTTTTGAACTGAATGATTTTTGCTGAAAATGAAATAGTATGAGAAATAGGCAGCCAATGCGATGAGCAGTGCCGCAGTAGAAGCCTTCAAGATGTTTTTCCTGACACCAGATGTTGCTTCATACCCCGAAGTCACCGGTGGTTTTACAGATGGCATTCTTTCATGAGTTTTTAATGACAGGACAATTTCTTTGATGGCATTCGCCACTTTATTGATCTGGTCTCGGTACAGCGTTTTGTTGAGGTTCTTTTCCGGATTATCCGAAACATTCAACGGCCGGTTCACTCCTGAAGATTTGTAAATAAATTCTATAGACCGAAGGGGTCCGCTCAATTCATTTTCTAAAAGAGTGTTGTCTTCCGTGTCGAGATCGTGAATTCTTACAGGAAGAATCCGGCTAGCCACATTACCATTGCCAAGTTTCACATCTCTTCCAAACTGATCTTGCTTTGTCAGTTTATTGAATACCAGAAACTCATTTTGCCAGGCAAAACTTTTGAGGTCGCAATAGGTTTGCGAAATGATCGGGATGAGGATCAAGCACCTCAACTTGCCTTCCAGGCTTTTATCTACGCTGTGTGTCTCCAGCAGGCCATCGTAAGGGTTTTCGTCGAAGTAAATGGAAACCGGGTCTTTGATAGTGGCCCCCAACTCTTCCTGCAAACTTCTGACAAACCCGGTCACCCAACCTGAACGGTTATCGTTCTGGCGGTAGCTGATGAAGATGTCATACTCAAAGCCTGAGAAAAGAGAAGGCATATCCAAATATAATTATATTATTATCAGACACCCTGAACGGGTGTGCAACCATAATGAATGTCACTCAAAGAGTGCAAAATTAAGGACGCTAAGAAATCGCAAAGTCTTCTATCCTAACGGGGGTTTGGGATAAGTAAACGGTGAAGCAAGGAATTCGACATGGCCCCTTACCTCCAACCTGTGTTTGAAAACTGTAAGATGAATCGTACCATCAAAAGGTGATGGTAAAGCAATCTGATCGATTCGCCGACTGGGCTTTTTTTATGCAGTGTACCAACCTAAGAATCCAGCATAGTATTTTGACCCAGCATCTGAAACTCCTGCTGCCCCTCGACTGTAAAATTAGGTTCCAGCAAATTCCATACGGTCTGCAAAAAATCTTTTTCATTCAAATGGTCGAGACCACTTATAAGCCGTGCATGCATCCAATTGTCAACCGCAATCCAAAATATCCAGGTTGATTTCTTATACTGATCTTCCAGTGCGGGTTCCTGAAATGAACCTCTGAACATATTGAATTCAAACATCCATTCAATTTGCTCCAGTTGCCATGCAATATGTTGTCGGTGTTTTTCCTTGATGGCGGGATACGCTCTCAATACTTCCAGCGTATCAACGTAAAAGAAAAGGTATTTTTTTTGAAGCTGGAAGATTCGTTTCAGTTGTTGGTTAATATCTTCAAATAGATGCACCGTTCTAAATTCATATAAGATAACTTGCTGCTCTTCCTTTAGCTGATCGTACAATGCTTCCATGATAGCTTCCTTATTCTTAAAATGATAAGCCAGGTGACCAACGCTTATCGAGACGGCATCTGCAATATGCTGTAACCTGACGTTTACAAAGCCATTCAAATTAAACAGCTTCAGCGACCGTGTCAGTATGTAATTTTTTGTATGCTTCACGAAGATAAACTACCCATGGATTGTATAAAATTAATTCTTTATTCCTGGTTTGACAGACAATAATTTGGAAATCCTCAAGGAAAATAAAGGCCATCGGAAGAAAGTCGATCGGCGAAATAAGGCTGAAATCACTGCGCGGTGAAGGATTAGTAAATGTTTTCTAAAAAAAACAAACCGTCTTAAGATAATTAAAATTAGCTTTCATTAAAATCGCACGATGGTAACCTCACAACCCACTTTACACGCTGATGGTCTACAAGAAGTACATGTATTCTGGCTGGCAGGCATGAGTTGTGATGGCTGTTCAATCTCGACGATCGGCGCTACATCCCCTACCGCAGAATCATTAATGCTGGGTATCATTCCAGGGGTACCAAAAATAGTTTTGCATCATCCCGTTTTGTCCGTTGAAGCTGGAGATGAATTTATGGCCCCCTTTCATAAAGCCGCAAAAGGTGAATTTGATAAACAGTTTGTTGTTGTATTTGAGGGCTCTGTAGCCAACGAAAGACTAAACGATAAAAACGGCGGGTATTTTTCGGGTTTTGGTACCCGGGTGGTAAACGGGGAGACTCAGCCATTTCCAACTGCTGATTTGTTAGGGTTGTTGGCACCCCATGCGGCTGCAGTTATTGCTATCGGAACCTGTGCCACTTGGGGTGGGATTCCGGCAGCTGCGGGCAATGTCACGGGGTCTATGGGCCTCATGGACTTCCTCGGAAAGGATTATAGAAGTACACTTGGTCTGCCAGTGGTAAACATTCCTGGATGCGCACCTCAAGGCGATAACTTTACGGAGACAG
>JANYKP010000366.1 GCA_025358195.1 Cyclobacteriaceae bacterium | reverse complement strand
AGCATCCTGACCAGATATTGTACCCACAATAGATTCAACAAGTGCATTATCAGATACTTCCAAAGAGCTTAGTGCTATGTCAGTGGGTGCCATATTGACGGATGGATCTTTTTCACCTCTAAGGCATCGAACAGAAAGCCCCGCTCTTTTATCTGCAACAGCCCTAATAACGGCAGGGCCAGTAAAATCCATGTACCGTAGCCATGCCTGCCAGTCAGATTTCGACGTTGTACCCCACAGGTATCCATAACGGCCCAATGTGAATGTCTGGGCACCATAAAATTCCCTATAGCCTGCAGGCAAGATGGAGAAACCGGTCAAATTGACCAGGGTAATCCGGAGCAAACTGACCACCTTCTCCGGAGCAAACTGACCACCCCATTCCGGAGCAAATTGACCACCCCCTAAAGTGATGTTTTAGCAGGTTGTTTTGAACGCTAAAAAATGCTGACGTTGGCTACTAAACCAACTCAGCATTCATGGCCAACAAAGCAATCGAAATGATCAAAGTCCGACAGATTTTAAGACTCTATGAGCAGGGCCATAGCAAGGTTCAGATAAGCATCCTGACCGGGGTTGCGCGCAATACAGTGAAGCGGTATCTGCGCAAGTTCATAGCCGGTCAATACACTTATGAGCGGGTCAGTGGACTCAGTGACCACGAACTGGAGATGCTCTTCGGAGGCGATGAGGAGCCACAGCTCGATCCACGCTTCGAGGCCCTTCAAAAACTCCTGCCTGAGATCAACAAGCAATTAAAACGCAAGGGCATGACGTTGCTCAAACTCTGGGAGCAGTACAAGGAAAAATATCCTGATGGGTATAAGATCACCCAGTTCTGCTATTACCACAGCCAATATAACCGGGGCACTAACCCGGTCATGCACCAGGAACACAAGGCGGGAGATAAAATGTACATCGACTTCGCTGGGGAGAAAATGAAGATCGTTGATGCTGAGACCGGAGAACTTCAAATGGTAGAAGTCTTTGCAGCCATTCTTGGAAGCAGTCAACTCACCTATGTGGAAGCTGTACGTAGCCAGAAAAAGGAAGACCTGATCTTAGCCTGCGAAAATGCAATGCACTATTTTGGAGGAGTTCCTGCAGCCATCGTCCCTGATAATTTAAAAAGCGCCGTCACTAAAAGCAGTAAGTACGAGCCTCTGATTAATGAAACGTTTGCTGATTTTGCAGAACACTACGGCACTGCCGTGATCCCGGCGCGGGCCTATCGGCCCAAGGATAAATCGTTAGTAGAAGGCATTATTAAAATCATCTACACACGTATTTATCTCTCTATAGACAAGCAAACATTTTTTACCCTGCCCGAGCTCAACGAAGCTATTAGAAGGGAACTGGAGCATCACAACAATGCGCTGCTGAAAGGAAGAGATTATAGTCGTCGCCAACAGTTTGAAGAAATAGAAAAATCTGCTCTGCTGCCCTTGCCGGTATATCGCTACGAGTTCAAACAACAGAAACTGGTAACGGTAATGAAGAATGGCCATGTAGGACTCAGTGTGGACAAACATTATTACAGCGTGCCCTATCGATTTATCGGCAAGAAAGTGAAGATACTTTACACCTCCACCCAGGTGGAGATTTTCTATAAATACGAGCGAATTGCGGTCCATTCAAGGGATATGCGCAAATACAAGTACACCACCCTGAATGAACATCTGGCTTCGGCTCACCGGTATTTAAGTGACTGGACCGCAGAGAAATTTATCGAACAAGCCCGCACTCTGCATGAAGACGTAGCCTTGTATATCTGCAAAGTGATCGAAGGAAAATCCCATCCTGAACAAGCTTATAAATCCTGTTCGGGCATTCTTAGCCTGGCTCGTAAAGTAGGTACCGACCGATTAATCAAAGCATGCCAACGGG
The DNA here is from genome assembly GCA_025358195.1 of Cyclobacteriaceae bacterium. Lineage (GTDB taxonomy): Bacteria > Bacteroidota > Bacteroidia > Cytophagales > Cyclobacteriaceae > ELB16-189. The sequence continues at coordinate 1,141 of JANYKP010000366.1, read as the reverse complement.
CACACCTGTTCGGTGTTTTCAATTATCCCATCGTGGTGCAGATCCTGGATAAAAAATTGGACTCCTTCAGAGATGATACCGAAGAGGTCATTCCCATGCCTCGGCACGATAATATCCGGGGCGGCGATTACTATCAATAACCGATAAACAAACCTTTTAATAATTACTAAACCATAAACAAAACAATGATGAACACAGCAACCTTAGAAAAGATGAAGAAAATGCACATGCTTGGTATGCACCGCAGCTTCCAGACCAGTTTAGAGACTGCCCAAAATGAAAACCTCACACCTGATGAGATGATTACTCTATTGATCGACAATGAGTGGGACGACCGGCATAATCGTTCCATTGATCGGGGAATGAAACGAGCCAAGTTCCGCTACAAGGCCACTCTGGAACAATTGGATTATGCTGCAGAACGAGGTCTTGATAAAAATCAAATCCATCGTTTTGGCGACACCACTTTTATTACCAAGAAGGAAAATATAATAATCACCGGGAGCACCGGTACCGGTAAAAGTTTCCTAGCCTCAGCCATAGGACACCAAGCTTGCACGATGGGGTTTAAAGTTCTCTATACGAATGCTACCCGCTTATTTGCTGAACTTAAAATGGCCAAGGCAGATGGTTCAGCAATTAAAGAAATGGCTCGCATTGAAAGGCAGGACCTGCTTATCATTGATGACTTTGGCATCCAGCCCTTTGATCATCCCAGTCGGTTAACTCTTTTAGAAATCATTGAGGACCGACATGGCAAACGATCAACTATATTTACCTCACAAGTACCCGTTAAACAATGGCACGATATCATCGGGGAAAAGACTGTAGCCGATGCAGTGTTAGACCGAATCGTTCACAATGCTTATAGGGTAGGATTGACGGGTGAATCGCTGCGCAGAAAATGGAATAAAAAAGATGCTGAAGACAAAGAATAATTAACCAACTTTATAATCACAAAAATGACCTGCAAAACATTCACTTTTTGGGAACAACTTGGGGTGGTCAGTTTGGTCCGGAATTAGGTGGTCAATTTCACCGGATTTTCCATTGCCCAGACTATCTCCATAATCGAGGTAAGGAACTTCTACATCGTGTAAAATCAAATTTGTGAGTGCCAATAAAAATGGAAGGGGCTTGT
>JANYKP010000356.1 GCA_025358195.1 Cyclobacteriaceae bacterium | reverse complement strand
GAGACGACCGGCTTCCGGGAATCCAACGAACGGCTGGAATATCTTGGTGATGCTATCCTAGGTGCTGCTGTCGCTGACTATTTGTTTAAAAAGTATCCTTTTCAGGATGAGGGTTTTCTTACGGAAATCCGTTCGCGCATCGTCAATCGTGACTCACTGAATGTGCTCGCCCGGAAAATAGGAATCAACCTCATTGTGCAGTTCGATCAAAAAAATATACAGCTTCAGCAGGTAGTATTGGGCAACACGCTTGAAGCCATCGTAGGAGCCGTGTACCTGGACAAGGGTTATCTCCGCTGTAAAAAGTTTGTAACCGATAAACTCATTCAACCTCACTTCAACCTGGAGCAGGTCATCCAAACAAACGTCAACCATAAGAGCAAAATCATCGAGTGGACACAACGGGAGAATAAATCGGTGCGGTTTGAAATGATCGAAACAAAGAAGTCAAAGAACCAGAAAGAGTTTTCGATTCAGGTAGTAATCGATGATCAGCCATACGCTACGGGTTATGGATACACCAAGAAGAAAGCTGAACAGGATGCCGCCCTGAAAACCTGCGAGCAACTGAACATAGTTTGAATATTTACGGTTATATCCACAAAAGCACTCCATGAGTACGCTTAAAATAGCAGGTGCTACGCTTAACCAGATCCCAATTCACTGGGAAAATAATGTCTCCAATATTTTAGCGGCGATTAGTGAAGCACAAAAACAGCAGGTACAACTGCTTTGTCTGCCGGAACTTTGCCTGACTGGCTACGGATGCGAGGATCTGTTTCTCAGTGATTGGCTTTCTCAAACTGCGGCAGAACACCTTTTAAAAATTCTACCTGCCTGTGGCGACATTATTGTTTGCATGGGTCTGCCAATAAGAATCGATAAAACGACGTACAATGGCGTTTGTGTCATCCGAGACAAAGAAATTCTTGGCATAACCCTAAAACAAAATCTCGCCAAAGAAGGCGTACACTATGAGCCTCGCTGGTTCGAACCATGGCACTCAGGAAAAGTGAGAGAGATAATGATGGGTGGAGGTAAAGTCAGGGTGGGCGACTTAGTATATGAAAGTCACGGAATCCTTTTTGGATTTGAAATATGCGAGGATGCCTGGAGTAAAAAAAACCGACCAGGCCACCGCCTCCTAGAACGAAAGGTCAACTTGATATTAAATCCCAGCGCAAGTCATTTTGCCCTGGGAAAATGTTCCCGGCGGGAAAAGGAAGTCATCATTGATGGCTCTGAACAATTCAATTGCGCTTACCTGTTTGTCAATCATCTTGGCAACGAAGCCGGAAGAATGATCTACGATGGTGACATCGTTTTCGGTCAACATGGAAAGTTATTGGCCGTGAATGAGCGACTGTCATTTAGAAATTTTAACCTTTTGGCGTGCGTCGTTGACTTCGAAAATCCGACCAACTCTCAAACTATTCCAACGAAAGACGGAAGAGAAAGAAATGATGAATTTGCAAGAGCCGCCTCGTTGGCACTCTTCGATTATCTCAGAAAAAGTAAGGCCAAGGGTTTTGTATTGAGTCTCAGTGGTGGGGCCGATTCTTCCTGCTGTGCTATCCTGGTTGCTGAAATGGTGAGAAGGGCTGCTCAGGAATTGGGTTGGGAAAAATTCTGGTCGTTACTGGGATTTGATCCTGCCGGTTCACCAAAAAATGTAAAAGATTCCGTTCATAAACTTCTGACATGTGCTTATCAGGGCACAAAAAATTCATCAAACGAAACATTGCTAGCCGCCAAAGAATTGGCAGAATCCCTCGGCGCCCGGTTTTATCATTGGTCCATTGAAGAGGAATCAAACTCCTACCGGTCTAAAATTGAAGGCGCCCTTGGTAGAAATCTCACGTGGGATCAAGATGATATTGCCCTGCAAAACATCCAGGCCCGGTCGCGCTCACCGATTATATGGCTCCTCGCCAATGTGAACCAATCGATTCTTCTGACCACCTCCAATCGAAGTGAAGGCGATGTGGGGTATGCAACCATGGATGGCGACACCAGCGGAAGCCTCGCTCCAATAGCCTCCATTGATAAACCATTTCTTTTACAATGGTTAACGTGGGCTCAAGCCAATCTTCATTACCCCGGCCTTCTACGTGTGAATAATTTACAACCAACCGCTGAACTCCGACCTGCGGAGCAGGCACAGACCGACGAAAAGGACCTGATGCCTTACACCGTGCTGGTAGCTATCGAGCGATTAGCCATCCTGGAACGAAAGCCACCCATCGAAGTTTTTCATATACTTTCTTCCCACTACGATGGGGATTCGCTTAAAACATGGATCAAAAAATTCTTTCGACTATGGTCTGCCAACCAATGGAAGCGCGAACGATTAGCGCCTTCTTTTCATTTCGATGACCTTAATGTTGACCCTCGGAGCTGGTGCCGCTTCCCGATTCTCTCGGGTAATTTCAAAGAAGAACTGGAAGCGCTGGATAGAACTTAATCCTTAGGCATTGGGCATCAGGTATTTATGAGGTCAAACCAAAAATGGGTACCGGAGAACTCCCAATGCTACCGATAGTGCAATGGCCGAACGTTCACAAGAATGCCTAGCACCCAGCACCCTAGTACCGAGTACCCAGCACCAAGACCTATTGCCTTCGATTTGTTTCACCCTATATTTGCCGCCACGAAATGATACGTTTCTTCTATGCATAGTCTGAATTACATCATCTGGAATGGCAGTCCAGAACTTTTTTCAATCGGCCCCGTCACCTTGCGGTGGTACGGATTGCTGTTTGCGCTGGGATTTCTCATAAGTCAACAGATTCTCTATTATATGTACCGGCAGGAAGGCAAGCCCCAAAACGATGTGGACACCTTGACCATCTTCATGGTTGTTGCCACCATCCTGGGCGCGCGATTGGGTCATATTATTTTTTACGAGCCTGAAATTATCTGGCAAAATCCAGTGAGCATCTTTCTTCCGTTTGAATTCAGCCCCTTTCGGTTTACAGGGCTTCAAGGCCTGGCGAGCCACGGCGGTGCCATTGGAATATTATTTGCACTATGGGTTTACGCCAATTACTCCATACAATTTTCAAAATCGGGTGTTAGCCCAAATGGAAAGGGTAGCGAAGGGAAAATTAAAAACAAAACAAAGCATGGGGTCTTTATTGAAAAGCAGGTCCGGCCGGGACAAAATTACCTCCAGGTACTCGATCGCATTGTCATTGTTGTTGCCTTGACAGGTGCGCTTATTCGCTTCGGCAATTATTTTAATTCTGAAATACTGGGGCAGCCAACAAATGGTCCTACCGGCATTGTTTTCATCAGCCGTGTCACTGAATCCATCAAAGGCGACCCTGCAGATCCAAACAATATCGTACAGAGTGTAACGGTTGCGAAAAATAATGATTTGCCAGAAAGTGCCAACGGCAGGGTACCCATCAAACTTTTCATCTTTTTCAAGCCGGGTATCCCAGAACCCAACGCACAATACTTCTGCCGAAGTGATTTAAAAAAAATTCTGTACTACGGATCTGAATTTGTTGATGAACCGGTTGATGGCTTCGTAACGTACAAGACCATTTATGATGAGAAAAATAATCAGGTAATGGCCCGCGTCAATACTATCGGCATCGCACGCCACCCCGCACAATTATATGAGGCCATCTCATGCATTCTTCTCTTTATTTTTCTTTTCGCCATCTGGAACCATTATAAAAGAAGTTTGCCAGAAGGCCGGATCTTCGGCTACTTTATGATTATCCTTTGGAGCCTTCGCTTTGCATACGAGTACCTGAAAGAAAATCAAGTTCCATTTGAAGACAAGTTGCCCCTCAATATGGGGCAGATACTGAGCATTCCTCTGGTGATCATTGGTATTTTCATCCTTATTCGGTCATACCGCACACCCCAATCGAATTCATGAGTATATTGGCCGTTCTGATATGCCTTTGTATCGGGAAAATTCAACGATGAGTCTGCATGCTGGTATGGTTATTTGGAATAATTCTTGTAGCAGGCGCCGCAGAAACGGACTTTCAACAATCAACGGCCACTCACACTGATTCAACCCGGCAGGGAACTGATTCTGTTGTCAATAAAATTCTTCACGTTGACAGAGTGCTCATTATTGGCAACAAGGTGACCCGGAATCGGATCATAACCCGGGAACTTTCATTAAAACCAGGTGATACTGTCAGCACGAAGGTCTTACCTGGCATACTCCAATGGGACAAAAACAAACTTTATAATCTCCGGCTATTCAACACCGTATCCGTGCGTGTCCTCGAACTCCCCAATGATCACATCGATCTCCTCGTGGAGTTGACGGAGCGGTGGTATATTTTTCCGGCACCCATCTTCGAACTATCTGACCGGAATTTTAATGAATGGTGGAACAATTATAACCACGATTTCAACCGCATTAATTATGGAATGCGCATCTATAAGAATAATTTCCGTGGTCGCAACGAGTCCTTGCGTTTTACGGCCCAGTTTGGATATGTGCGGAAGTTTGATTTGCAGTATAAAATTCCCAACCTAGACCGAAAGCAAAAACAGGGAATTACGTTCAACTTTGATTATGGAGCGCCGAGAAACGTGGCCTACTTCACCGATAACCATAAACTTGTATTTTTGGAATCAAAAAAAATTGTCCGAACCTCTTTTGGTGCCGGCATTGGTTTCTCCTACCGAAAGACATTTTACGAGACACATTCGATAGGTCTTTTCTACCGTCAATCTCAGGTGGTCGATACTGTGTTATTACTCAATCCGAATTATAATAACAACGGTAAGACTACACAGAAGTTTTTTTCACTTTCATATTCCTTTAATTCTGAGCACCGGGATGTGGTATTGTATCCATTAAAAGGGTATCAGTTTACAGGTTTTATTGCCAAAACCGGCCTCTTGCCAAATGACGACGTGAACCAATTGGAAATAAACCTGACGTACGCCAAACACTGGCCGCTGGGAAATGGATTTTTTCTGTCCAACTTCTCATCAGCGCTGTGGAGCAGTCCAAAAAAACAACCTTATAATGTTTTAGATGCATTGGGTTACCGTAATCAACTAGTACGAGGGTTTGAAAACTATGTAATTGAAGGCCCTGAGTTTGCGTTGAACAAAACCACCATTAAAAAGAAAATTTTTGCGCGCGCCTGGACATTGGACGCAATGCCACTGGAGCAGTTCAGCTACTTCCCGTTGGCAATTTATATGAAGGCCTTTGCCGACTTTGGTTATGTGCAAAATTATCCTTACTACGATGAGAAAGGTCTTAATCAACTTTACTCGAATCGCTTGTTGACAGGCATCGGTGGCGGGTTTGACATTGTTACCGTGTATGATCTGGTGTTGCGCCTTGAATATACGTTCACCCAGCAAAAGCCTGCCGGTGCATTTTTCTTCAATCTGAAAAAAGAATTTTAATTCAGGTTTTATATTTCTAAGTCCAACAAATCAGGCATTGCTCCTTGCCTTAATCATTTGCATTCTGGCTCCGTCCACTCATTGGAAAATATCGTCTGGAAAACATATCGGACAACTGTTGCAACAATTCACTTCATGGATGTAAACTTCATTTCAATTCTATCGAATGAAGCGGTGCATTCTCAGCGGACTGATAGGTTCGTGCTTGTTTGTCCAGGCCCAGAGCGTGAGTACTCTTATGGGAGCGCGCGTGGCGGGCATGGGTTATGCCAGCTCCGTGCTCGCCGATGAAATGGCCCTCTTCAATAACCCCGGCGCCATAGCCAAAGTACCAAAGCCTTCAATTTATTTTGCTTACGAGGTGAATTCTGTCCTGACCGGTGCCAATCGAACCAGTGCGGGTTTTTCAATACCCACCCGATTTGGTATTGGGGGGTTGGGGCTCTTTCGCTTTGGTGACAATCTCTACAGCGAGCAAATTATCAGTGCCGGCTTTAGCAACAAACTTGGGATCGCTTCGCTTGGGGCAAAAGTAAATTATATCCAATACCGGTCGGATGGTTTTGGAACGAAGTCCGCTGTTGCTATGGATTTTGGAGGGCTCGGGCAAATTACTTCCCAAATTTCAGTAGGCGCTTACATTTCCAACTTTACTCAATCCAAAATTTCTTCTGATGAATACCTTCCTGTTAGGCTGGTTGCCGGGTTAGGGTTTAAGCCAAGTGAGCAATTTTTCTTTTCAACAGAAATCGAAAAGGACATCGATAATAAAGCCACCTGGCGATCCGGTGCAGAGTATACGGTTCATAAGAAAGTGTTCGTTCGTACGGGGTTCAATCTAAACCCAGCGGCAGCCTTTTTCGGTCTTGGAGTGCAAACCAGACAAGTAAAAGTCGATTATGCTATAAAGCTTGCTACCACTTTGGGGACTTCGCACCAGGCCTCCGCAACCTACCACTTGGAGCGTAGATCCAAAAAATGAACAAGGTGCTCGCAGCAGGATTATCCATTATTATGTGCAATTCATTTGCGCAAGACTTTCCGCGACAAGACGTTAATCTAGAAAAGCTAGCGGATGAAATATTTCCCTTGCAGGATCTCGACCTCAACTATGAAGAGCTTTATGAAAATCTTGCCCAATTGATTTCCAACCCACTCGACCTTAATACCATCACCCGGGAGCAGTTGCGGTCGTTATTTGTTGTTACGGAAGAAAAAATCAATGCATTCATGAAATATCGGGAAGAAAACACAGCGCTCTTGTCCGTCTATGAATTGCAGTCCATACCAGGTTGGGAACGGGATACCATTGACGCTATCATTCCTTTTGTGACGGTCTATGATTCTCAATCAAAATTAAACGCATCCATCCTCCGCCGCATCGTCCAGGAAAAAAACAATTACCTGCTTCTCAGATATGGGAGAGCGCTTGAAAGTAAACTTGGCTACAATTCTGGCACCGACTCCTCACAGCGATATGCTGGCTCACCAGACAAACTTTACATGCGTTACCGTGTCGCTCGGTCAAATGACTTTAGTGTAGGCTTTACCACAGAAAAGGATGCTGGGGAAAAAATGAATTGGCTTCCATCACAACGACAATACGGATTTGACTTTACCTCGTGGCACGTCGCGGTGCAGAACAAGGGGAAAATTAAAAACCTGGTCGTGGGTGATTTTCAAAGTCAGTTTGGCCAAGGTTTGATTTTAGGAAGTGTTTTTGGCTTCGGTAAAAACTCTGAAACCGTGACTACGGTCCGGCGAAGTAATCTTGGGTTCCTTCCCTACACGTCGTTAAGCGAAAATCTATTTTTCCGGGGAGTAGCTGGTAGCTATGCCCTTGGAAAACACGTTATTATCCATGGTTTTGCTTCCCATACATTTAAAGATGGAACAATCGGCTATACTGCTGAGGACAATTCAGCAATCTCTTCTTTCTCTGTCTCTGGCCTTCACCGAACCCCTGCTGAACTCCGAAGCAGGCAACAAGTGGGTGAAACAGATGCAGGCGTCGTACTTCAATATAGGAATCAAGTACTGGATGCCGGATTGATTTTTCATCAAACCGAATTTGATCATCAGGTTGTACACAGCCCTCGACCTTACAACCAGTTTTCATTCAAGGGATCAGAAAACAGGAATGCGGGTGCTTATTTAAACTATAGTGTGGCAAATTTTACGTTCTTCAGTGAATTCGCCCAAACTCTCAGCCATGGACATGCAGTGACAGCAGGGTTACTGGGAAATATCACCAATCAACTAGAAATCGCTATGCTCTATCGGAATTTTTCAAAAGACTTCTATTCCTTCAACTCGAATGCCTTCTCAGAAAATACAGTTCCTCAAAATGAGCGAGGAATATATTGGGGTTGGAAATACATGTTTAGCAAACAATGGTCTGCGAGCGGATATATGGATCTCTTTCAGTTTCCTTGGCTGCGAGATCGTGGCTACGCTCCATCAGACGGCAGTGAGTGGCTGCTTCGCTTCAATTTTTCTCCCTCCAAAAATGTTTTGATGTTTCTGCAAGTACGCGAAGAGACGAAAATCAGAAACCTACCAGCGGAAACTCATCTATACCTGAACACCAATGGCATCAAACGAAACTATTGGATCAACTGCGATTATGAGGCGGCGCCCTTTACTTTTAAAACACGCGCCCAGTTTAGCAGTTACCAACTCGACAGTGTCATGACCCATGGGTTTGCGCTCGTACAGGACGTTAGCATTTCCATAAAACGGTGTTCGCTATCTTTTCGTTACGCATTGTTTGACACCGATGATTATAACAACAGGTTATATTTTTACGAGCGAGACGTGTGGTTGGCCTATTCCTTTCCGGCCTATTACGGAGTGGGCGTACGAACCTACGTCCTGGCACAATATAAGGTCTCGAAAAAGATTGATCTCTGGATCCGATGGTCTCAAATCCGATACACCGATAGCGTCGAAATTGGCTCAGGAAGTGAAACAATAGCAGGGAATATCGGAAATGATATTAAATTTCAAGCCAGAATACGGTTTTAGGTCATCCTTCATCCAATTTCAACTATGCACGGTGCTTCCCATGTTACCCCTGAAGTTGGTTTGGTACTCGCTGTTGGCCTCGCCCTTTTTATGGTGGTGTACCACCTGATTTTCAGAAAGCCCAAAAGGTAAAGCCGCAAATTTTACTTAACTCCTGGTTGGACATTTTATCGCTTTGTGCGTAGATTTAACGATCTGATAACGATTGTATTAACCTTATAATGCAATTTCTGACCTTAATCTACTAACCCGTTATGAGAAAAATCAATATTATCTTTTTTGTAATTGTGCTCTCGTTGCTATTGCTCTCTGCCGCCTCTATTGCGTTCTCCCAGACTACCCGGAAAACACTTGAACTGCCTGATTTCAAAAGCATCTACGTTAACTCCAATTATACCGTGATGCTCAAACAAACCAACAAACAGGAAGTCACCGTGGAAGCGCTCACAGAAATATTTGAGGTCAGCGAAATTAAAGTGGATAACGGCGTCCTGATGGTCAATGTTGAGCGAAAGCCCGACAATCCCAATAAGAGTATTTGGGCCAAGATTGATGATATCAAGGTGAACCCCGCGATGAAACTCTATGTGAGCATGAAAAATATTACCGAACTACAAGTGAATGGCAGTGGCAAAATTCTTTCCGAAAACTCGATTGCTTCTGACTTCATCACGCTTGGCGTCTCCGGTAGTGGCAACATGGATGTTGACATCAAGGGGAACACCGTAAAAGCCGAAGTCAGTGGAAGTGGAGCGCTAACATTACGTGGCTATGCATCCTCGCTGGATGCCGTAGTAAGTGGCAGCGGAAACCTCAAAGGTTTTGACTGTCCGGTTGAAATCGGTAAAATAAAATTAAGTGGCAGTGGTTCTGCAGAACTTAACGTCTCTAACAGCCTGGAAGCCTATGTCCATGGCAGTGGAAGTATCAAGCACAAGGGAAATACAAAAACCCTGACGAAAAAGGTGTACGGAACAGGGATCGTCGATAGGGTGTATTAATTAACCCTTTATTTACGAGCGTAAATCCTTAACTTCGGTGCATGTCACCATTTCTTGCATCGGTTGTTCAGGCCGCACCCGTTTTCTTTGATAAAGAAAAAACACTTCAAAAAGTAGGCGAACTCATTCATGAGGCCGCTAAAAATAAATCCCAGCTAATTCTCTTCCCGGAAGTAATTATTCCAGGGTATCCGCGCGGACTCATCTTCGGAACTTCCGTTGGAGGTCGCACGCCGGATGGGCGAGAGCTTTTTCTCAGGTATTGGGAAAATGCAATAGAAGTTCCAGGCAAGGAAACTCTTCAATTGGCCAATTGGGCGAAAGCAACAAAATCCTACATTGCCATCGGTGTAACGGAGAAAGACAAGATCAGCGACACGCTGTATTGTTCCTTGCTGTATTTTTCTCCGGAAGGACAATTGCTCCATCGTCACAGAAAGATGAAACCCACAGCGGCCGAACGGATTATCTGGGGTGAAGGTGATGGAAGCGATCTGAATGTTCTGGAAACTCCTCTTGGAAAAATCGGGGGGTTGATCTGTTGGGAAAATTATATGCCCCTGGCAAGGATGGGGCTTTACCAGCAGGGAATAGATATCTACCTCGCCCCTACGGCTGATTGTCGTGACAGTTGGCAAGCTACCCTTACCCACATTGCCTGCGAAGGGCGGTGTTTTGTACTGGGTTGTAATCAGTACCTAACCAAAGACCATTACCCGCCCGACTTGCAAAAACTATTGCAGCATGATCATCCCTCCCTTCCCAGCACGGGTGGAAGCGTTATCATCAGTCCCCTGGGAAAAGTAATGGCGGGGCCGCTCTATCAAAAAGAAGGAGTAATTACGGCAGAAATCGACCCTCGGGAAATCATAAAAGCCAAGATGGATTTTGATGTGATTGGGCACTATGCGCGACCGGATGTCTTTTCATTTGAGTGGAGAAAATCAAAAAACTAAGTTGTACATATGCTAGAATCAAAACAGCTTATCGAGAATTTCTACGCCAACTTTCAGCAAAAAAATTGGGAAGGCATGCAGTCGTGTTATCATAATGAAGTGTTTTTTTCTGATCCTGTTTTTAGAAATCTGAAAGGTGGCAAAGCCAAAGCTATGTGGCATATGCTGACTACGGCTGGAAAAGATTTGGCTATCTCTTTTAAAAACATTCAGGCAGATGGGGTCATCGGGTCCTGTGACTGGGATGCGCATTACACCTTTTCACTGACGGGAAGAAAAGTACATAATATTATCCACGCAAAATTTGAATTCAAGGATGGAAAAATTGCCAGGCACATTGACTCGTTCAATTTGTGGCGATGGTCAGCGATGGCGCTTGGAGTCAGTGGTACACTACTGGGCTGGAGTCCATTGGTCAAATCAAAAATCAGGACCATGGCGGATAAGAATCTAAGGAAATTCATACAGGAACATCCAGCATATAAATCTTAATGCTATGGGGCTCTTTGGCAGATTATCCGATTTACTTTCTTCTACCCAACGACCAGCGGCGGGTACCCCGGTCCTTTCACTTTCTGCAGTGAGGGAAAAACTCATGACCATGAACCGCGATTCAGCACCCTACCATATTGTATCGGGAGCCCCAGAAAAAGTGGACCTTGTCGCCGAGTGGAAAGTTGACAAGCCCGACTGGAGAAAGGTTTTTGAAGGACCCGAGGTTCAGAAAGTATTTCGAATATTCTTAAAGTTTGACGAAGGCAATCACGAAGTACGAGCCGTAGATCGCGAGTATGCCATCGGCTGGTCTTCAGCTGGCGCCACGTTAAGCGCTGGAGCGGGAGCTTTCCGGGGTCAAAAGACTGAAATAAGCTTCGGAGGCCCTGCTTTGTACTCCGAAACCCTTCCAGACGGCAAAAAAGTAGATTACCGTTTTGTTTCAAATGAACTCAAAAAACCCCTCCGGGACCTCATCATCGCATGTGGCTGGACATATAGAGGAGTGACCTTCCAGAAACTTTAGTTTTGATTCTTAAATTATTATTATATTTACCGGGTTAATTGATAATCGGCCCTGTGGCACATAGGTTTCCTGGTACTTCAGTTGAGTTGAGATTATTGGATTAACGGATTTTT
>JANYKP010000202.1 GCA_025358195.1 Cyclobacteriaceae bacterium | reverse complement strand
ATAAGGATGCCGCCTATCTCCTCACCATCGAACCAAACCGTTTGCTACATCGCTTTTATGTGAATGCCGGCCTGCCATCAAAAGGAGATGTATATGGAGGATGGGAAAGTGAAGGGCTTTCCGGACATACGCTGGGTCACTATCTGTCAGCGTGTGCGATGATGTTTGCCGCTACCGGGGATGTGCGTTATAAGGAAAAGGTTGATTATGTCGTGGAGGAACTTGCGCGTTGTCAGCAGGCGAGGAAGACGGGATATGTGGGAGCTATTCCAAAAGAAGATTCAATTTTTTGGAAACTACAACATGGCATCATTAAAACATCCGGCTTTGATTTGAATGGGGGATGGTCACCCTGGTACACGGTCCACAAAGTAATGGCCGGATTGACTGACGCGTATCTATTATGTGATAACTCAAAAGCACTGACCGTCGTGACCGGAATCGCGGACTGGACTGCAACCATTCTCAAAGACTTAACGGAGGATCAGCTTGAGCAAATGCGAAAATGCGAATACGGAGGCATGAATGACGTGCTGGTTCATCTCTATGAATTGACCGGCACTAAAAAATATCTTGAGCTGTCTTATAAATTTCACGATCAATTTGTACTCGGACAACTGGCCAAACATATTGATGCTTTGCAAGGCAAACATTCCAACACCAATGTTCCAAAAGCTATTGGCTGTGCCCGCCGGTATGAACTGACGGGCACAGAAAGCGATAAAACGATTGCTACCTTTTTCTGGGATACGATTGTGAAGCATTACACGTATGTAATTGGCGGTAACAGTAACTATGAATACCTCGCCGAACCCGACAAGCTGAATGATCGCCTCAGCGACAACACCTGTGAGACGTGCAACACCTACAACATGCTTAAGCTTACGCGGTTCTTGTTCTCATGGCAACCTTCTGCGCAGTATGCCGACTATTACGAGCTGGCATTGTACAACCATATACTCGCTTCTCAAAATCCGCAGGATGGCATGATGTGCTACTTTGTTCCGCTGCGCATGGGAACAAAGAAGGAGTTCAGTAATCCATTTAACACCTTCACCTGCTGTGTGGGAAGCGGCATGGAGAATCACGCCAAGTACACCGAGGGGATTTACTTTGAGGGTAAAGACGGCAGTTTAATTGTAAACTTATTTATTCCATCCGAGCTCCAGTGGAAAGCGAAAGGTGTGCTGGTGAGACAAGAATCTACTTTTCCCGAAAGTGATAAAACTCATTTCACGATCCAGGCAAATACGCCGTCGAAATTTTCTTTAAAGATCCGGCAGCCAAAATGGGCGGCTGCTGATGTGAGAATAAGAGTAAACGGGGTCGATATAAAATCACAAAAGGGTGCCGATGGTTATTGGTCGATCAACCGCACCTGGGGAAAGAATGACCGGGTAGAAATCACCACACCGATGAAACTTTATACAGAAGGTATGCCGGACAATCCTAACCGGATTGCGCTGCTCTACGGCCCGGTGGTGTTGGCCGGTCAGCTTGGAACGCAAATGCCCGACCCGGTTTATGGAACCACCGTATTACTTACAGACAATCGCAATGTTAGTGAATGGATCAAACCGGTGCCGGGAGAAACCATGACATTTCAGACGAACCAAGTTGCAAAACCAACCGATATAAAACTTATCCCATTTTATAAAACATACGATCAGTATTTTAATGTGTACTGGGATTACTTCACCCCCGCTGAGTGGAACAATCGACAAACGGAGTACGAGGCGGAAAAAAAACGCCAGTATGACATTGAAGCAAGAACTATTGATATCATTCGCATCGGTGAGATGCAACCGGAACGCGATCACAATCTGAAAGCAAGCGAAAAGTCGTACGTAAGCGATGCGTTAGGCCGGATGGGCCGTGAGGCAAGAAGCGGTGGATTCTTTTCTTTTGATATGAAAGTACTGCCCAGTGTTGCCAATAACTTACTGTGCACCTACATCGGCGATGATCAAAGGAGAGGCTTTGACCTATTAGTTGATGGAACAAAAATTGGAACTCAGGAATTGAACGGAGGCACCACCGGCCGGTTTTTCGATGTTGAGTACCCGATTCCGGCAGAACTCATCGCCGGTAAAACAAAGGTAGTGGTGCGCGTGCAAGGTCATCCCAACAAAACCGCCGGCCGTGTTTTTGGATGTCGCATTGTGAAAAAGTAAGATGGAACGTTATAGCCGCCAGCAGCGCTACCTTCTTGCAGTCGACAGCATCATCTTTGGTTTTGACGGGGAGGAATTGAAATTATTATTGATCCACCGGGGCTTTGAACCCGAGAAAGGCAATTGGAGTCTGATGGGTGGTTTTGTGGAGCCGGAGGAGAGTTTGGAAATGGCTGCCGCCAGGATTTTGAAACAGCTAACCGGCCTTAGCGGCGTGTACATGGAACAGTTGAATACATTCGGAAGTCCCAATCGTGATCCGGTGGAGCGCACCGTGTCGGTCGCTTACTATGCGTTAATCGATATTCATCAGTACGAAAAACAATTGAGCGATAACTATCATCCGGAATGGTTCGCATTGAATAAGATTCCCAAACTTATTTTCGATCATCCACAAATGGTAGCCATTGCCAAATCAAAACTTCGTGATAAAGCCGCTATTCAACCAATTTTATTTGAATTGCTGCCCAGGAAGTTCACCTTACCGATTTTGCAAAATTTGTATGAAAATGTTTACGGAAGGAAATTTGATAAACGAAATTTCAGTCGCAAGGTATTGTCCAGCGGGTTGCTTGTAAAGCTGAGGGACAAAGAAAAGCTCCGTTCAAAAAAAGGAGCCTTTTATTATAAGCTTGACAAAAGGAAGTATAAGTCGCAATTTAATTCCTTTCTGAACTTTACTCCCTTTCCCAGCGACCTATGAAGGAGCAATTTGTCATAGGCGTTGATTTTGGTACCGATTCGGTTCGGTCCATAATTAGTAAGGCCCACAATGGGGAAGAAGTTGCTTCCTCCGTATTCTATTATCCTCGTTGGCGTGATGGATTACATTGTGATCCAGCCAGGAACCAATTTCGTCAACACCCTAGCGATTATATGGAAGGGCTTGAGTTTACGATCCGCGAATGTGTGTCAAAGGGTGGTGAATCCGTGAGAAAAAATTGTAAAGCAATATCCATTGATACCACCGGCTCTTCTCCGGTCGCTGTTGATGCGACTGGCAAACCACTGTCGCTTCTCCCTGCTTTCGCGAATAATCCGAATGCCATGTTTGTCTTGTGGAAAGACCACACCGCCACCCGGGAGGCAGCGCAAATCAATGAGCATGCTAAGGAATTTAAGACGAATTACCTTCAATATGTTGGTGGGATTTATTCTTCCGAATGGTTTTGGGCAAAGCTACTTCATGTTTTAAGGGTTGATGAAAACGTACGCAGGACTTGTTATTCATGGGTGGAGCATTGTGATTGGATTCCCTTTTTGTTGACCGGAGGCAAGGATGTACTGAAAATGAAAAGAGGCGTATGTTCTGCCGGGCACAAGGCCTTATGGTCACAAGAGTTCGGTGGTCTGCCTCCCGACGATTTCTTCGCTTCGCTGGATCCACTTCTAAAAGGATTTACCAACCGCCTGTTCCGAGACACGTTTACCGCTGATAAGCCGGCTGGAAATCTTAATGATGAGTGGGCGTCACGCCTTGACCTTACGACCGAAGTTATCGTAGGTGTTGGTGCATTCGATGCGCACATGGGTGCGGTTGGAGGTCAGATTGAACCGTATCATCTCAGTAAAGTCATGGGTACGTCTACGTGTGATATGCTGGTGGCACCCAGGGCAGCTATGAAAAATAAACTCGTGCGCGGCATCTGCGGACAGGTAGATGGTTCCGTCATACCGGGAATGATCGGGCTCGAAGCAGGCCAATCGGCGTTTGGCGACACGTATGCCTGGTTTCGGAATGTCCTGTCGTGGCCTATTCACAATTTACTGGATCAGGCAACTTCAATCGATCCGAGGTTGATTGAAAAGTTGAAAACAGAATTAATTGACAAGCTTATCCCCGAACTGACCAAGCAAGCAAGCGCCTTGCCGTTGCTTGAATCCGATGAATTGTCACTTGACTGGTTGAATGGAAGAAGGACTCCTGACGCCAACCAGGAATTGAAAGCTGCCATCTCCGATTTGGATCTTGCCAGCGATGCACCTTCTATTTTCAAATCGCTGGTAGAAGCAACTTGTTTCGGTGCAAAAGCTATTGTCGACCGCTTCGAACAGGAGGGCGTCTCGGTAAAAGGGTTAATCGGACTTGGGGGAGTAGCCCGCAAGTCGCCCTACATCATGCAGGTGATGGCCGATGTGATGAACATGCCGATCCGCATTCACAAATCAGAACAGACGTGCGCGGCAGGCGCTTCCATGTTTGCGGCGACTGCAGCGGGCATTTATCCAAGGGTGGAGGAGGCCATGGCGGCGATGGGTCAGGGATTCGAGCGTTCATTCAAGCCAAATCCCCAGGCTGTTTCAATTTATAAAAAGCGATATAAAAAGTATAACCACTTCGGAGAATTCATCGGGAAAAAGGCGAACAACATTTTATAAAGACTATGGCTACCTACAAACAAATTAAACAAGTTGCCTATGATGCCAATATGCAGTTACCCAAACTGGGACTTGTCACCTTTACATTTGGCAATGTGAGTGTAGTCGACCGCTCCCTGGGAGTGTTTGCTATTAAGCCGAGTGGCATTCCGTATGATGCATTGTCGACTGAGAAAATAGTAGTGGTTGATTTTGATGGAACGGTGGTGGAGGGAAAGTTGCGTCCATCGTCTGACACGCAAACTCACGCCATATTATATAAAAATTGGGAAGACATCGGGTCCATAGTACATACACACTCTACCTACGCCACTGCGTGGGCCCAGGCCCAACGCGATATCCCGATTTTCGGCACGACACATGCTGATCACCTCGCCGGTGACGTCCCCTGCGCACCACCGATGAGTGATAAAATGATAGAAGGAAATTATGAGTTTGAAACAGGCGTGCAGATCATGAATTGTTTTAAAGAAAGAAATCTTGATTACCGTGAGGTAGAGATGGTGCTCGTTGGAAACCATGCGCCCTTTGCATGGGGAAAAACCCCTTCCAGTGCTGTGTACAATGCGGCGGTCCTGGAAGAGATTGCAAAAATGGCACACCTCACCCTGCAGATTAATCCAGCTGCCGTTCGATTAAAAGAATCATTAATTAAAAAACACTTTGAAAGGAAGCATGGACCGGATTCTTACTATGGACAATGATCGTCACCGATTTGCAAACAGATGTCACCTTCCAATTGCCACGCCTTCAATTGCCACGCCTTTCAAGGCGTGGCTTATTGATAAACAGATTTTTGGACTTTAGTCCAATGAATTAAATCCGAAGAATATATGATCAATCTTAAAGACTTTGAAGTATGGTTTGTCACTGGAAGTCAGCATCTCTACGGTGAGGAGACATTAAAAAAAGTAGCGGAGCATTCCGAGCAGATAGCAAAGTCACTCAATGGCCATTCTCTGATTCCGGTAAAAGTTATTTTCAAACCTGTTGTTAAGACTCCTGAAGAAATTCTTCAACTCTGCCAGGAGGCGAGTGTCTCAATAAAGTGTATTGGTATCATCACATGGATGCATACGTTCTCTCCGGCAAAAATGTGGATCGGTGGATTGAAAGTTCTATCGAAACCGCTTCTTCATTTGCATACACAATTCAATCGCGATATTCCATGGAGCGAAATTGATATGGACTTTATGAACCTGAACCAATCCGCCCACGGCGACCGGGAATTTGGATTTATCATGTCAAGAATGCGCCTGAGCAGAAAAGTTGTGGTAGGCCATTGGCAAGATGAAGAGGTGATCAAAAGCCTCGAAGTTTGGCTGCGAGCGGCCTGTGGCTGGCACGATTGGCAAGGCGGAAAATTTTGCCGCCTGGGTGACAACATGAGACAGGTGGCGGTGACGGAAGGTGATAAGGTCGAAGCCGAAATCAAATTTGGTTATTCTGTCAATGGTTTTGGTATGGGTGATCTGGTCAAAGTGATTAATGAAGTAGGAGACGAGGAAGCAAACGAACTGATGATGGTGTACGAAGACGCGTACGTGTTATCCGATTCGTTAAAGGAAAACGCAGCGAACAGATCTTCCCTGAAAGAAGCGGCCAGGATTGAAATCGGACTGCTTAACTTTTTACATGCGGGAAATTTTAAAGGATTCACCGATACGTTTGAGGATTTGAATGGACTTTCTCAGCTTCCTGGAATTGCCGTGCAGCGATTGATGGCGCACGAGTATGGTTTTGGTGCAGAGGGCGATTGGAAGACTTGTGCGTTGGTTCGAGCGATGAAAGTAATGGCCAGCGGATTAAAAGGTGGAAACTCCTTTATGGAAGATTACACCTATCATTTCGCTTCCGGGAATAACATGGTCCTG
Organism: Cyclobacteriaceae bacterium; assembly: GCA_025358195.1. Taxonomy (GTDB): domain Bacteria; phylum Bacteroidota; class Bacteroidia; order Cytophagales; family Cyclobacteriaceae; genus ELB16-189. The sequence goes on along the minus strand of JANYKP010000202.1, from coordinate 465 downwards.
GGTGCACATATGTTGGAAATTTGTGAATCCATTGCTGACGGAAAGGCCCGTTGTGAGATTCATCCATTAGGTATTGGAGGTAAGGCGGATCCCGTCCGATTGGTATTCAATGTCGGTGGCGGACCGGCACTCAATGCCTCGCTTGTTGATATGGGTAATCGTTTCCGCCTGTTGGTGAATGAGGTGGAAGCCGTGCAACCTGAACATGCGCTACCAAAATTGCCGGTGGCCCGTGCGTTGTGGAAACCGTTACCGGATATGAAGACTGCATGCGCGGCATGGATACTGGCAGGTGGTGCTCATCACACCTGTTACAGTCAGAACCTTACAACCGAACATTTACACGATTTTTCGGAGATGGCGGGGATTGAACTGGTGCGTATAGGCAAAAGCTCTACACTAAATCAGATAAAGAATGAGTTGCGTTGGAATGAAGGGTATTACAAATAGAGGCCAATGCCTGAC
>JANYKP010000200.1 GCA_025358195.1 Cyclobacteriaceae bacterium | reverse complement strand
CCCATCCGAGGTTACAGAAGGGTAATACTCATCAGCTTTGGAATTTATTTGCATTCCGGCATGGACCGGATTGCTCCAACCTTGTTTATCCTTTTCAACATACCAAATATCATAGTCTTTGCTGGGCCCGCCCGGCTGAATCGGTCGATTTGAAACAAAAAATAATTTTTTTCCATCCGCGGAAAAGACGGCCTCCAGGTCAGAAAACTGTCCTGAAAATGAGGCAACTTCGGCGTCACTCCAGTGATTATCATTCAATGTACGGCGGACAATGACACTCATAGCCATTCGCGGTGCCTGGATGGTGTAAAACATTTCGGTGCCATCGGGAGAAATGGCCATGTCTCTTTCATTGTATCCGGTAGAAACGACACCGGGTAAAAAGACGTTGACTAAATCAGAAGTGGCAATCTGCGAAAATGCTGAGAAGTTTATGCTGCAAATAAAGCTGAGTACTAGCTGATTTTTTTTCATTTGATCGGAGGTTGCATACCGGAAAAGTAAGAAGTCAACGGTTCGAATCAAATGCCGTAACTGGTATGATTTCAGTAAGCAAGCCTCAGAATCGCAGATCTGCGTGCCTATTACGGCTGAGGCTTCATTACTCAATGCGTGGCGATTTTCAGATCAAGATAAGGAGCTTAAATTGCGGTCCGGTAAACTTTTCCAATGCAGGCTTTGCTATTCTATTTAAGCTATCCCTTTCTCTACCTGATTGCATCATTGCCATTTGGTGCGTTGTACAAAGTGTCCGATTTTTTTTACCACATCCTCCGGCTCACGGGCTACCGCAAGGAAGTGGTCAACCAAAACCTTCGAAACTCATTTCCCGAGAAAACAGGGGCTGAAATTGAGGTGCTGGCAGAATCCTACTATCGTTACTTGTGCGACTTGATCCTGGAAACGCTGAAGACGTTAACAATGACTGAAAAAGAGGCCCGTGAGCGTTGTAATTTCCATAGTGCTGGGTGGCTGGATAAGCTCTATCAGGAAAAAAGAAGCTTCATCATCGTGATGGGACATTATGGTAATTGGGAATGGGCCGGCCCTAGCTTCACCCTCAACACCCGTCATCAACTTGTGGTGATTTACCGGCCTCTTTCCAATCCGTATTTTGACAAAATGATGGTGCGTATGCGAACAAAATTTGGCACCCGCATCACGCCTGTAAATCTAACGTTACGGAACATGGTTGCGAATCGAGGCATGTTAACTGCAACTACGTTCATTGCCGACCAGAGCGCCCCACAGGATAAGACCTACTGGACCACCTTCCTCAATCAAGACACAGCCGTATTTACAGGACCAGAAAAACTAGCGATAAAGTTTAATTATCCGATAGTTTATATCAATGTAAAGCGCGAACGCCGGGGATACTACGAAGTGTACCTTGAACTAATGGTTGCCAATCCCAAAGAGACTGCCGAAAATGAGATTTCCGAAACCTTCATGCGGCGACTTGAACGAGAGATTGTGCTTGATCCAACCACCTGGCTTTGGTCGCACCGGAGGTGGAAATATTCGCGAAAGCCGCAATCGGCTACTGCTAACACAGCCTCCTGAAATTGCATTGGTTTTCTTAACTTTGCCTTTTATTCCAAGGTATGCGGACAGGTAAAGAATTAATACAGGCCAGCAAGCAGTTTGCCGGAGAAAACCCGCTGAGAAGCTGGGTGGAAGTCCTGCTTACGATGCTTCTGGCAGGTGTTCTATTGACCTTCATATCCATGGACCGCATTCCGCTCTTTTTTCGCATATTATTAAGCATTTGCGGCGGATTGACCTACATGCGAATGTTTGTCATTTACCACGATTACCAGCACCGCGCCATTCTCCAGAAGTCCGCCGTTGCCGAATGGTTAATGACTGCCTTGGGCATCTATTTGCTTGCCCCTGAAACCATTTGGCGGCGGACGCACGAGCATCATCACAATAACAACTCAAAATTGACCATTGCTGGAATTGGCTCCTATCCAACCGTTAGCAAACAGCGTTTTTTGAGCCTTACCAAGATGGAAAAAAGGATCTATTTGATAAACAGGCACCCTGCCACGATATTGTTGGGCTACTTTACGCTATTCACCTATTGGTTGAATCTGAAATCTTTTATTCAGAGTCCGTCAAAGCATATCGATTCACTGATCTCATTGCTATTACATTGGGGCCTCGGATATCTTACCTGGTATTTTCTTGGAATTGAAGGACTCATTCTGGTCTGGTGGCTTCCATTCTTCCTTGCTTTTGGAATGGGCTCCTACGTTTTCTATAGCCAGCATAATTTTCCGGGCGCTAAATTCCGTGAAAATCAGGACTGGTCTTATGACAATGCGGCGTTGGCATCTACCAGCTACATGAAAATGAATCCAATCATGCAATGGTTCACAGCGGATATTGGCTATCATCATGTGCATCATCTCAATTCACGGATCCCATTTTACCGTTTGAAAGAGGCCATGAAGAGTATGCCCGAACTAAAGAACGTTACAACAACCTCATGGAATCCAATTGAGATGTGGAAGTGTTTCCGGCTCAAGGTGTGGGATCCTGAGCGGGAAGAGATGATTACGCTGCGTCAGCTGTAGTTGGGTGAAAGGTGTTGGCTCTTGGGTTTTGGGTTTTGGCTTTGTGCGGCGTTGGAGATGGAGACCAGTTGTCGTAATTCATCATTCATTATTCAACATTCATAATTTTCTCAATCTACAGCCTTGACTATTAGGATATAGTTGGGTTTTGGCTCTTGGGTCTTGGGTTTTGGCCTTGTGCGGCATTGGAGATGGAGACCAGTTGTCGTAATTCATCATTCGTCATTAATTCGACAATCATTATTAATAATTTTCTAAATCACCCCCGCGAACAACCCAAAACCCAAGACCCAGCACCCAACAGCCAATAGTTCTGTTTATCTCAGCGGACTGTTGTAAGTTTAGAAACTCAACAATGGGACATCGATTCAATTTTCTTAAGCTTAGGATTTTCGCTGACCTCAGAAAAAGAATCCTGGGCAAGTATGCGCAGGGCGTGATTTATAATACAGCCAATGGCCTACTGGCAGCGCCCATCGACGACGTTTCCGTGGGTAAGTCATTGGGTTTTAAAGGTGCGTACGACACTCCTGAAATCTCAACGCTTCAAGATCTCCTTACAAAAGATGATGCAGTCTATGTGATAGGAACTCACATCGGCGCCCTGCTCATACCTCTTGCTAAAAAGAGCAAAGAAATAATCGGCTACGAAGCCAACCCGGAGACATTTGAATATCTGAAGACTAACGTTCACCTGAACACACTGACCAACACCCGGCTGTTTAACCTTGCCGTCGGTGACACTGTCCGTAAAATTGAATTTTATCAGAACCGAATGAATTCCGGTGGAAGTAAAATGAAACCACGGAAAGATAGCTACCTCTATAACTATGACTCTCCAAAGACAATCGAAGTCAGCATGATCAGTCTGGACAAGCACATCGAATTGGAGCACCTCCCAGAGCCGCAGGGCATCATTATGGACATTGAGGGTGCAGAATTCTTTGCCTTGAAGGGGATGCAGGAATCCCTGAGAAAATCAAGGTTCTTATATATTGAATACATACCACACCATCTGGAAAATGTCGCCGGTGTTTCCAACAAAGATTTTTTTGATCTCATTACACCCCATTTCAATTACGTGAAACTCATGAGACATCGTTCGGAAGTGATGGATATCAGGACCAGCAGTGATCAATTGTTGAAGATTGCCGATGATTTCAGGAAAAAAGGAAACTCGGATGATTTTTTATTCATGAAGGCATTGCCGCGGTAGGTAGTTTGTTTTTTCTGAGGTAAGGTGTATGCAAATTTCTTATGTCCTCCGTTCAGAAAAGTAGGCAGTAGGCAAGTTGGCAGTAGGCAGTCGAGTCGGATTGAAATCCGGGCTCCATGATGGGTCCAAGTCTCTCAACCCGTCAATCCTCCGCGCAAGACCTGAACCAGACGCGCATTTTTAATTTGAAGACTTGCGCCAAAATAGGGAACGCAACTAAAGCTTAAAGTAATTCTTAGCATTATTATAACAAATATCCTGCACCAATTTTCCCAACCGCTCCATGTTCCCGGGCAACTCCCCTCTCTCTACATCCTTCCCAATCAAATTGCAAAGTATCCTCCTAAAATATTCATGACGCGGAAAGGAGAGAAAGCTTCGTGAATCTGTCACCATCCCCACAAACCGCGCGATTAGTCCCAGGTTTGACAACGCATTCAGTTGTTTCTCCATGCCGTCTTTCTGATCCTGAAACCACCAGGCGGAACCGAATTGAATCTTGCCCGGCGCGGATCCATCATTGAAATTTCCTGCCATGGTCGCAAAGACTTCATTTTGTGATGGATTCAGGTTATAAATGATGGTGCGGGCCAGTTGGCTTGTGGTGTCTAAATAATCGAAGAACCGGGCCATATGATGCGCTTGCGGAAAATCGCTGATCGAATCAAAGCCGGTATCCGGACCTAACAGGCGCATCATCCGCGTGTTGCTATTGCGAAGGGCACCCACATGGAATTGCTGCGCCCATCCAATGGCGTGATATTTCTGACAAAGCCGGATTAATACGGCGCAACTGAATTGCAGACTTTCTTCCTTCGTTAATGACATGCCATCGCGAACCTTCTTGAATAACGATGATGCCTTTGACAATGCCTCGGGGTCAAAGTATAAATATTCGAGGCCATGATCGGCTGACCGGCATCCCAGTTCATGAAAGAAGTCGATACGCTTTGTAAGTGCCGCGATCAAATCATCAAACGTCTTGATTGGTTGTTGGGAAACGTCCGACAGTTTGTTCAAATACTCATTATAGGATCTTGGCAGATCGGTCGAATAGACTTTATCAGGACGAAACGACGGAAACATTTTAAGCGCGGCACCGCTCTTCGAAAAGTTTTGATGATGCTCCAGACTATCAATAGGATCGTCCGTGGTGCAAACCACCTCTACATTCATTTTCTTTAACAGCCCTTGCGTGCTGAAATCCTCCTGCTGCAGCATCGCAGAACATTGATCGTAAATTTCCTTTGCCGTTGTCTCATCCAATATTTTCGTGATCCCAAAATAATTCTTCAATTCCAGATGCGTCCAGTGATACAGGGGGTTCCGCATGGTGTAAGGTACGGTCTTCGCCCATTCATTAAATTTTTCAAACGGTGTGCCATCGCCCGTGCAATACTTTTCGGAGACGCCGTTGGCCCGCATCGCTCGCCATTTATAGTGATCCCCGGCCAGCCAGACCTCTGTAAGGTTGTTGAATTTCCGGTTTTCAGAAATGTCCTTCGGCGATAGGTGATTGTGGTAATCGATGATGGGCATCGGTGCGGCGAATTGTTCGTACAATTGGACAGCTACCTCGCTCTCTAATAGAAAACCAGAATTTAAAAAAGGTTTTGCTGTTTTGACCATAAATGAACTAGTACTGGGTTATCAAAAACAATGTCACAATGAAAATGGGTTAACCGAAAATATGATACGCGGTGATTTCATTCTTTAACGTCGAAATAATATTTCGTCCCTACGGGACTTCGAAAACCACATGATCTTTTTCTACCAAGATTTTGTCCCTCCGGGACCAATAGTCTCCCGGTGATATACTAATTTTTATACGCCACCAAAAACATTAAAGCCACCATCAACTGGAACGTTCACACCCGTGACGAAAGCGGAGGCGTCCGAGCAAAGCCAGACTAATGTTCCAATCAATTCCTCTGGTTTTCCGAAGCGTGCGAAGGGCGTTTGATTGATTGCGGCTTGTCCACGGGCAGTATAACTTCCATCCGGGTTGGTAAGTAACGTGCGGTTTTGTTCCGTGAGAAAGAAACCTGGTGAGATTGCGTTGACGCGGATTCCTTCGCCAAACTTTTTAGCCATTTCGATCGCCAGCCATTGCGTAAAATTTTCTACAGCTGCTTTGGCAGCCGAGTAACCTACTACCCTCG
>JANYKP010000024.1 GCA_025358195.1 Cyclobacteriaceae bacterium | reverse complement strand
GAAAAAAGCGGCTGCAGAATTTTCATTTTTTCTAGCTGTGCCCACCATGCTGGCAGCAACAGGATACAAACTTTTGAAATTCTATCTGGAGGGAAATTCGTTTGGTAAAAGTGAACTATCACTCCTCCTGATAGGCAACGTGGTGGCGTTTGCCGTGGCAATGGCGGCCATTAAATATTTCATTGGATTTCTTACCCGTCATGGATTTAAAGTGTTCGGTTATTACCGCATCGCCCTGGGCGCGATCCTGCTGCTTCTGTATTATTTTGGTGCGGAAATGGAGGTCATGTGATAGAAAAAGAAGACGGCAATTTCTTGTTATTGAACAAACCCATCGCGTGGACCTCATTTGATGTGGTGAATAAATTACGGTACCTTCTGAAAACAAAAAAAATCGGACATGCGGGCACACTGGATCCTCTCGCCACGGGATTGCTGATCATCTGCACAGGAAAAATGACGAAGTGCATTGATGAATTTCAAGGCCTCGAAAAAGAATACACAGGAAAACTTGTTCTGGGACAGACTACCCCTTCCTACGATCTCGAAACAGAACCAACGTCGTCACTTGAAATATCGCACATTACAAACGACCAGATCGTAACGGCGGCGAATTCCTTCCTGGGCAAAATTCAACAAGTCCCTCCCATCCATTCATCCGTCAAGGTCAATGGAAAGCGGGCTTACGCATTTGCACGCAAAGGGCAAGAGGTTATCTTAAAGCCACGGGAAGTGGAAATCAAAGAGTTTGAAATTACGAACATTACCAAACCGTCGGTAACTTTCAGGGTTGTATGCTCCAAAGGCACCTACATCCGAAGCTTGGCTAACGACCTGGGTCAAACCTTGGGAGTGGGAGCTCATTTGTCGGAGCTTTGCCGTACGCGCATTGGCGACTTTCAACTCAAAAATGCGGAGACGCTGGAGGACATAGCAAATAGAATTTCGGATCTACGGACAAACAATACAAGTGTCACAGCCATGTGAGGATTTGATTCAAAAAGATGAAGATTTACCACACCCTTGATGATTTCTCCCGGCTCGACTGCGCAGTGGTCACGAGTGGGACGTTTGACGGGGTGCATCGCGGGCATCAAAAAATCCTAGTCCGTTTAAAAGAGATCGCTGAAAAAAGTTCTGGCGAAACCGTAGTCATCACCTTCTGGCCCCATCCACGCCTCGTTCTCAAACCCGATGACCAGACATTAAAACTATTAAACACTTTCGAGGAGAAAGCCGAATTGCTAAAAGAACAAGGGATACAGCATTTATTAAGAATTCCCTTCACAAAAGAGTTTTCACAGATCTCTTCCAGTGATTTTATCCGCAACGTACTGGTGGATAGAATTGGCACACGGAAGCTGGTCATTGGATATGATCATCATTTTGGAAAAAATCGTGAAGGAAGTTTTGACCAGCTAAAACAGAATGCCCCGAAATATGGTTTTGAAGTAGAAGAAATTCCCCGTCAGGATATTGACAACATGGCTGTCAGCTCATCTAAGATCAGAAAAGCACTGGAAGAAGGCGATGTGTCGGAAGCGATACATTTATTGGGTCGCCCCTATTCACTTTCAGGTCGTGTCATTAAAGGTGACAGACTCGGCCGGGTGCTGGGTTTTCCAACCGCCAATATTGATATTGATTCACATTATAAACTTGTACCAGCAGAGGGGATTTATGCCGTCACCGTTCAGTATGCAGGGACTGACTACGGTGGAATGATGTATATCGGCAACCGGCCAACGGTGGATGGAGTCAAACGTTCAATAGAGGTAAATATTTTTAATTTTGAGAAAGAGATTTATGGCGAAGAACTCAAAGTGTCGTTTGAAAAACTCCTTCGTCTTGATACAAAATTCAAGGACCTGGAAGCGTTGAAGAGTCAATTGCATAAGGATAAGGAGTTGGCGTTGGAAGCCTTGCAATCGAAGCTTAAAATCAGTAATCGGTAAAATCGGACAATTTGTAAAGCTTGCGCCATGATCAACAAAGTTGTAAAGAACGCAGACGAGGCGATCAAGGATATACCTGACAATTCCGTTCTGATGTTGGGGGGCTTTGGGCTCTGTGGCATACCCGAGAACTGCATCGCTGCAATACTGCGTTCCGGTGTAAAGGGTCTAACGTGTATTTCGAATAATGCAGGAGTCGATGACTTTGGCATTGGACTGATGCTGAAAACCCGACAAGTAAAAAAAATGATTTCATCATACGTGGGCGAAAACGGTGAGTTCGAGCGTCAATTGCTTTCCGGAGAACTGGAAGTGGAATTGATTCCACAAGGCACACTCGCTGAACGCATTCGGGCAGGTGGCGCCGGCATTCCGGCCTTTTTCACGCCAGCGGGGGTTGGAACGGAGGTAGCGAACGGGAAAGAGGCACGGGAGTTTGATGGGAAAATGTATCTAATGGAAACCTGGCTGCGGGCAGACTTTTCGATCGTCAAGGCATGGAAAGGTGATACGTCGGGGAATTTGGTCTATCGGGGGACTGCAAGAAACTTCAACCCACTGATGGCCTCAGCAGGGACGATAACCATCGCCGAGGTTGAAGAGCTCGTGCCGGTTGGCGAGCTTGACCCCAATGCAATTCATACTCCTGGCATTTATGTTCACCGGATTTTTCAGGGTAGTAATTATGAAAAAAGGATTGAGCAAAGAACCGTCAGAAAATAAAATAACAAATACAGTTTCACGCAAAGAACGCAAATGGAGGTGCGCAAAGGCCGCAAAATGAATGAGCATACAAAGCTTTGCGTTCTTTGCGCCATTAACTTAGCGGCCTTTGCGTGACATGTATTCGACTTGTTGTATTAGGTGAAATTCAAATGAATAAAACTTCAAATTGAATGCTTGACAAAATTGGAATCGCAAAGCGAATCGCTCAAGAAGTAAAAGACGGCATGTACATTAATTTAGGGATCGGCATTCCAACGCTGGTGGCCAACTACATTCCTAAGAATATGAATGTCGTTTTGCAATCGGAGAACGGACTGTTAGGTATCGGGCCGTTTCCTACTGAAGAAAGTATTGATCCTGACCTTATCAACGCCGGAAAACAAACTATTACCATGATGCCGGGCTCCGCTTTGTTCAACTCGGCCGAAAGTTTCGCGATGATCCGCAGCGGCAAAGTTGATCTCACGATCCTTGGTGCCATGGAAGTATCCGAGCTCGGCGATATCGCCAATTGGAAAGTGCCGGGCAAAATGGTAAAGGGTATGGGTGGTGCGATGGACCTGGTAGCCTCCGCCAAGAATATTATTGTCGCCATGCAACATTGCAGCAAGGAAGGAGCTTCCAAACTCCTTAGGAAGTGTACCCTGCCCCTCACCGGTTTACGATGTGTAAAAAGGATTGTATCCGATCTAGCCGTGCTTGACGTATTGCCACTAGGAGGCTTCCGACTTTTGGAGCGCGCGCCGGGTGTCACAGTTGACGAAATCAAAAATGCGACTGAAGGCAAACTGATAATCGACGGTGAAATCCCGGAGATGGTGATAATTTGAAAATGCAATAATTTGAAAATTTGAAGATGGGGTGATTTTTCAATCTTCAAATTGACTAATTTTCAAATCTTCAAATTGACCCAGCTAATCCATGAAAAAATCCACCATCCAATTCAACGTACAGCTTGACAAAGACAACGTTCCGGAGAAGATAGAATGGGAGGCTACTGATAAACCTGAATCCGATCCTGCGGAGACCAAGGCGGTTAGCATTTCGCTCTGGGACCATCAGCAAATAAACACCATGCATATCAACCTGTGGGCAAAGGATATGCCGATAGAGGACATGAAACGTTTTTGCATTGACTGTGTAGGTGGCTTGAGTCAAAGTCTCCTTCGCGCCACTGGGGATGAGTTCATGGCCAATGAAATGAACGCCCTCTGTGACCGGCTTGCCAAACACGTTCAGGAGTCAGTTCGTTAACTATTCGGGCTAGAGGAATTCCCTATTTTTTCAGTCGCAACCAGCAAAAAGCGGTAAAACAATCGTTTGTTTCTCTGCAAATTCTTGTAGATTTAGCAAAACAAACCATTTCAACCTTATGAATAAATTCTACATACGGTCGCTCCTACCCCTGCTCTTCCTCGTGTTGGGTTCGGCGAATCTAATGGCACAAACCACAACAGTCGCCGGCACGATCAAGGATGCGACGGGTGAAGCGCTCGCCGGTGTTAACATCGTAGTAAAAGGAAGAGTTGTGGGAACCATCACGGACACGAAAGGCCAGTATAATCTTAAAGTGAACCAGGCCCCGCCTTTAACACTGGTCTTTTCTTTCATTGGATTTAAGTCCCAGGAAATAGAAGTAAAAGATGAAAACACGACTGCTCTTGATGTTAGTTTGGAAGAGCAAACACTACTCGGGCAAGAGGTTGTGGTGTCTGCATCACGAGTAGAGGAAAGTATTTTGAGATCACCGGTCACCATTGAGAAGTTAGATGTACTTGCTATTAA
>JANYKP010000566.1 GCA_025358195.1 Cyclobacteriaceae bacterium | reverse complement strand
CGGGTCAACAGGTTTCTGTTAATCGACATAAAGTTACGTAAGAGTTTATTTTCTAAAATTATTATTGACATTTTATTTATCCCAGGTCAAACTATTTTTAAACGCCCATTCTCCTTTAACCATGGAACTAATTTGCAGTGTATATTTCAAAATCTTATAGCGTCAGGTATGAATAGGAAGTACGGTGTTTTGATTTTTCTGTCTGTCCTGTCGGTCATAACGTTTCTTGACCGCAATGCCATTTCCCTGGCTGGCCAGCGGATCACCGAGGAATTGGGTTTGACCGAAGGCCAATTTGGATGGATTCTTAGCGCCTTCACTATTTCCTACGGGTTATTCGAGATTCCAACCGGCTTGCTTGGAGACAGGTTTGGGGCCAAAAAAATTTTAGTTCGTGTAGTGTTGTGGTGGTCTTTGTTTACCGTCCTCACCGGCTTTGCGGGTGGTTTTGCTTCTTTGTTTCTCATCCGTTTCCTGTTTGGTGCAGGCGAGGCAGGAGCCTATCCCAATACTGCTATTGCTATACGACAATGGTTCCCGGTGATTGAACGGGGTCGGGCACAAGCGGTCATATGGATGGCGAGTAGGATCGGCGGTGCGCTGGCCCCCTTTCTGGTTATCCCGCTTCAGATGCAATTTGGTTGGAGGGTTTCCTTCTACCTGCTGGGGGCTGTGGGAGTGGTGTGGGCCGTCATCTGGTGGTTTGGGTATAGGCAGCCTGAAGGATCATTACGTTTGTCGATCAACCAGCAAAGCGAGGCAACCAAATCATCCTGGAACAAATGGATGAAAAGCAGAAATTTCTGGCTATTGATGTTGATGTATTATTGCTATGCGTCGGGGGTATTCTTCTTTATCTCCTGGCTGCCAAAGTATTTACAAAACGGCCGTGGGATTGCTGAGGATCAACTGGCTTACGCTGCCTCCCTTCCGTTTTTACTGGCTGCTTTCGGCTGTCTGATGGGTGGCTCATTGAGCGACCTGCTGGTCAAGAAACTTGGACTGAATTGGGGAAGGAGGATAGTTCCCATGATAGGACTTGGTCTTTCGGGCGCTTCCATGATCGTGGCTGCCTGTACTGCCAATAACTCGGTAGCGATCATTTTCCTGGCACTCGGTCTTGCGCTTATGGATGTCACGGCACCGGTATCCTGGGCAGTGGCAACAGACCTAAGCGGCAACGATAGCGGTGCCGTAACGGGGGCGATGAATACGGCCGGGTTACTCGGTGGCACGATCACGTCGATCGGGATTGGTTATCTTGTCGTAATGTTTCACAGCTATACAGTCCCTGTAGTTATATTGGGTATCTTATTAATTGTAGGCGCCTTGTTATGGTTATTGATTAAAGCGGATAAGCAGCTATAGTGCTGTTTGGCTGAAACAGATTTATTGAAAAGTGACTCTACTAATTATCATCAACACCCTTTTTTTTCTGGCCATATCGCTTTTGCATTTCTATTGGGCCGCGGGAGGAACCTATGGCAACCTGGCCGTGCTACCGTCCAAAACGGATGGTCAATTTGTTTTTAAGCCTGGTATTTTCTCTACAATCATAGTGGCCGTGGGTCTTTTGTTTTTTGCAGCAATAACGTTGGGAAATCTTTCAATCTTTGATCAGTGGATCGATCGAAAGTATTCCCACAATGGCATGTGGGTAATTGCTGCCATATTCATCGCCAGAGCCATTGGCGATTTTAATTTCGTCGGTTTTGGAAAACGGATCAGGGGCACACCCTTTGCCAGGAACGACACGAGGATCTATTCACCGATAAGCCTGAGCGTTGGTGTGATCAGCTTGCTAATTGCCCTGTTTGCTGATTGAACAGTCCAACGATCTGCACATTATAAAATCTCATTGTGAGGTAGTGAAACAATTAGGAAGTTTAGTGAACAATCTTAAACCTGTACATTCCGTTGACCGATTTCACCTGTAGTAGATAGAGTCCTTTTGCGGCGTCTGCAAGAGGGAGGTGAATCTCAGTCTGATGATCGATGTTTTCAACATTTTTCAAAAGTCGGCCAGACAGATCATACAAGTTGATTTCGACTATATCCTCTTTTCCCTTGCGGATGGTAATATTCTCGGGAGCTGGGTTGGGATACACTCGTGGATCACCGTCGCCATTGGTTTTGTCAACCCCGGTGGTGAGTTTGTTGATCAAGCCATAGACAACAAGTCTATTTGAAAAAGTGGCCATGTACAACTTGCCATTTGCAATGGTGGGGTTAACGAATTTTGCATAATTACCCGGTGGGTCGCTTGCGTCCATATTTGAATTCCACAGCTCCCGGGTAACATTGGTGGCATCAAATGCACGGATGATCCCCGGACGGACATTGTGGATGGCGTCTCCGGAAGCATGAGAAGCCCAGAGAATGGCGGTACTGTCGATTGATCCATTGGAGGAAACAGAAAGTAACGCCCCGTTATTTCCGACCGGCCCTAAGGCACTGCTTGTGGCAAGGTTTGGGATATCAAATGTGTTGGTAATCCTATTGAATGGGAGGGCGGTCAGTGAAGCATTTTCGGACCAAGTGTACAAAAATTCTTTGGCGGAACCTTTATAATAACTAAGGGATGACCGCAAGAATTTATTTCTTCCAAGGTCAATGGTTTGCTTTACGTTATTCGCACTAGCATTGAATCCACCCAGGTTATTCCGATCCATCAAAAACAGGTATCCATCCTTGGAGCCTGAAACAACCCAATTTGAATTAGGTATTAATAACATGGCAGTAACCCCAAAATCGAGATCGTTGCTTTCCAGCCGTGCGTAGTTGGAAGGTGTGAAGAAACTGGCCACGGACAAACTGTTTCCCGAAAGCGTGAGTTTAAGAGCGCTCTCACCCCGGTTGATGG